>JAEYPG010000257.1 GCA_023410975.1 Pseudomonadota bacterium | reverse complement strand
ACCTTGTCAAATGCTTGGTTTTTACTGCTTGCCACTCTACTCGGAAGACCTGCATCACTCACGCCTTGCAAGTCATCGCCGCGATCAGCGAAGCTGCAAATTATGACACAGCTTTTTGCAAGCCGTCGATACCTGAAACGATGCCCCGAATGGCGCCACCATTTCGAGTCATTGAAGGCATCTAATGTACGTATTCAGTGCTGCAGGATCATTTCAGAAGCGTCCTCACTGCGCGTGCCGATGGAACTCCACACAGCCTGGGGATCTTCGGATTGCAAAATGCGCTCGATAGCGCCTTGGAGCTTTCGGGTGTCGGCACGCAGCACTCGCTGTTTGATGCCGGCGACCTGCGCCGGGTGCATAGAAAAGCTGCGCAGCCCCATCCCGAGCAACAGTTCCGTGAAAGCAGGATCACCTGCCATCTCTCCGCAGACGCTGACACCTTTGCCATGGCGCTGTGCGCAAGCGATGGTGTCGGCAATCAGCTTCAGTACAGCTGGATGCCAGGGATCATAGAGATGCGCCACCTGTTCGTCAGCACGGTCAATGGCCAACGTGTACTGAATCAAGTCATTGGTGCCAATCGAGACGAAATCGAAGTGGCGGAAGAAGGCTGGCAACATCATCACAGCCGCCGGCACCTCAATCATGGCGCCCACCTGCACCTCGCCGATCGGATGCCCACTGTCCAGCAACTGCTGGCGTGCCCGCGTAATGAGCTCCATGGTTTGGCGGATTTCGCGCAGGTGCACCACCATCGGCAACAGCAGCTTGATCTTGCCGTAGGCACTGGCACGCAGGATGGCCCGAATCTGCTGCCGAAACATGGCTGGCTCGGCCAAGCTCCAGCGGATCGCCCGCAGTCCCAATGCCGGATTCAACGAATGTTCATGCCGCAGCTCTTGCAGCGACATGCGCTCCAGCGGCTTGTCCGCGCCGATGTCCACGGTACGGATTGTCACCGGTAGGCCTGCCATCGTCTGCACCACCGACCGGTATGCCTCGAACTGCTCTTCCTCGCTGGGCAGCACGCCGCCCCGATTCATGAACAGGAACTCGGTGCGGAACAGCCCTACGCCTACAGCCCCGGCGTCCACTGCGGCCTGTGCATCGCTGGGCAGCTCGATGTTGGCCAGCAGTTCCACGTTCTCGCCGTCCAAGGTCAATGCCGGCGTATGACGCAAACGATTCAATCGGGCACGCTCTAACTCGCTCTGGCGCTGACGGAACCGATATTCCTCCAGCACGATCGGCGACGGATTGACAATGACCACCCCCGTATCGCCGTCAATCACCACCCAATCGTCCTGGCGAATGAGTCGGCTGGCTTCGCGTGCACCCACCACTGCCGGAATGTCCATGCTGCGCGCCACGATGGCGGTATGCGAGGTCTTGCCTCCGACATCGGTGATGAAGCCCGTGAAGACGCTGCGCTTGAACTGCAGCATGTCCGCTGGCGCGATGTCGTTAGCCACCAGCACCAGCGGATCCTCCCCGGCGACATCCTGTGCCGGCGCCGCCACCATGGAGACTGAAGCCGTGCCGTCGCGCGCCAGAGCGCGCAGCAGTCGTTCCGTGACCTGCTCCATGTCGGCCTTGCGGCCTCGCAGGTACTCGTCTTCCATTTCGTCGAACTGGCGCGCCACCACTTCGAGCTGCGCCGACAGCGCCCATTCGGCGTTGTAGTGGCGCTCCAAGATCCAATGCATGATGGCTTCGGCCAGTGCCTCGTCATGCAGCAACATCAGATGCACGTCGAGTAAGGCAGACAGCTCACTCGGCGCTTCGGGCGGCAAGTCGCGCTGCAGCGTGCTGAGCTCGGCCGCCACCGCATCCCGTGCCCGGCGCAGACGCTCGATCTCGCGGCGCGTCTGGGACGCCGGCACAAAGTAGTGCGCCACATCCACGCGGCTGGAAGCCACCAGCACTGCCCGACCGATGGCCACGCCCCGCGAAACGGGCAGCCCGAATACCTGAATGCTCATTCGGGGCACTTTAGCAGTGCAAATCCGGCTCAAGCCTTCGGATTGGCCCGAAGCACAGCATTGCCCTGCCGTGCGTCAAGGCCGGATGTCGGGGAACTTATTGGCCTTCGCCGAACTTGTCATCCACCAGCGCCTTCAGCGCCTCGGCAGCAGCCTGCTCGTCGAGACCTTCAACCTCCAGTTCGATCTCAGCGCCCAGCCCTGCCGCCAGCATCATGACGCCCATGATGCTCTTGGCATTGACGCGGCGCCCGTTGCGGCTGAGGAAGATCTCGGACTTGAAGCTTGCCGCCAACTTGGTGAGCTTGGCTGAGGCGCGGGCGTGCAGGCCCAACTTGTTGCTGATAGTCAGCGTGGTCTGAATCATGGAAAAGCGGCTCAGGAGATGGAGTTATGCGGCATGGGTAGTTGCTGCACACCCTGGATGGAACCAGCCACGGCCCGCTCGGCCAGCGCTTCCAGCGGCTCGGCTGCATAGCACAGTGCACGCCACAGCATCGGCACGTTGACACCGGCAATCACTCGCACGCGCTGCGCATCGCCCAAGCGCTGCGCCACATTGCAAGGCGTAGCGCCGAAAACATCGGTGAGGACAAGCGCCTCCTCCACGCCCAGGCGCTGCAGCAGCGCACGGGCCTGCGCCTCGATGTCCTCCGGACTCGCGTCCGGCTCGACATCCAGTGCTTGCAAGGGCACACCGCTGTCAGCAAAGGCATGCTGGGCAACCGCCTGCAGTGCGGAAGCCAAGGGCGCATGGGCGATAAGAAGCAATCCAGCCATGGCAGGCATTATGCGCAGCCCGTCCAGAGCTGCCGCGCCGTCATCCCGGCACGCGCAGCGCATCCATGAAGGTATGCACGGCCGGCGTGTCCGGCGCACCGTCCAGCACAGTGGCCTGAAGCACCTGCGTGCCACGCGCGAACAGCAGCAACTGCGCCTGAACGGCCGCGCCATCGGGACGGTGACCGCTGAGCGCATAGCGACGCGCCTGCGGATGGGGTGTCAGGGCCGGCACCTGCACTGCATCCCCCGGCGGCAGCGTGGTCTGCAGGTTGCGTGCCTGCGCGGCGGCCAAGGCAGCCAGTACCGCTTCCACGCGGGCCGGATCCTGCACATCGGCCTGAGCGACAGCAAAACGCAGCCCCGTGGCCTCGCAGGCATGCAGCGTCAAGGCTACCGGCTGGCCGGCCAGCGTGAGCGTGCGGGTCTGGTGCTCGGGCTTGCAGGGAAACAGCGCCAGCGCACCGCCTTCCAGCCGCACCTCGCGCCAGTTCAGTGCCGGCGTACAGGCCGCCGCGCACAGCGCCAGACCGACCATCCACCTTCTCACACCGCTGCTCATGCCGGCCATTATCGGCACCACCCATTGCCCGTACGTGCCACACGCCCCTGCTGCGCATCGCGCTGCGGACACACTGGAACAGAAATGACCGATGTCAAGCCAGCCCTTGGGGCCTGGCATAAACTGATTCGTTTCCTGCTTCCAGCGAGAGCTTTCCATGAATCTGCGTCGTCCTATCGTCGGTGTGGCGGCCGCCCTCGCACTGGCCGCGGGCGTGCTGGCCTGGCAAAGCATGGCGACCCTGGAGCCGGCACCGGAAGTGAGCTACACGCTGCTCGACGGCAGCACCGGCAGCACCGCGGCACTCAAGGGCAAGGTGGTGCTGGTGAATTTCTGGGCCACCAGCTGCGTCACCTGCGTCAAGGAAATGCCGCAGATCGTCGCGACCCATAACAAGTTCAAGGGCCGCGGCTTCGAGACGATCGCGGTGGCCATGAGCTACGACCCGCCGGCCTACGTGTCCAAGTTTGCCCAGACGCGCCAGCTGCCCTTCGGCGTGGCCATCGACAACACGGGCCAGATCGCCCAGCGCTTTGGCGACGTCAAGCTCACGCCCACCACCTTCCTGCTCGACCAGCAAGGCCGCATCGTCAAGCGCTACGTCGGCGAGCCGGACTTCGCCGCGCTGCACGCGCTGGTGGAAGACCTGCTCAAGAAGGGCTGAGCCCGTCCAGAAAGC
>JAEYPG010000153.1 GCA_023410975.1 Pseudomonadota bacterium | reverse complement strand
CCGCTATGGCGTGCGCGACCCGCTGGCCTCGCGCCGCGTGGCGCTGGCCGACGTGGCGCTGGGCGGCTCCAACGTGCTGCACCCGCGCGGCCGCGCGGCGCTGGGCCTGTCCGCGGGCATCCTGGGCAACGGCTTCGCGCTGTCGCGCCGTGCGCTGCAGGCCGTTCCCTACAGCGCCTGCGCCTCCGTGGCGGACGAGGCATACCACCACCTGCTGGTGCGGGCGGGGCTGAGGGTGCACTGGGTGGACGGCACGGCAGTGCGGAGCGACCTGCCAAAGGCCCGCGCTGCGGCGGGACAGCAGCGTGCCCGTTGGGAGGGAGGGCGGCTGCGCCTTCTCAAGGAGCGGGGACCAGGGCTGCTGGGACAGGTGCTGCGTGGGCGCTGGCGCCAGCTGGGCGCGCTGCTGGAGCTGCTGCTGCTGCCCCTGGCGTGGCACGTGGTGCTGCTGTTGGCGGCGCTGCTGCTGGGATCGAAGGGGGTGCGGCTGGGGGCGTTGGCCGGATTGGCGGGGGCGCTGCTGCACACGGCGGTGGCGTTGGTGCTCATCCGTGCCCGGCGCGAGCACCTGCGCGCGCTGCTGGGCATGCCGCTCTACGGCGTCTGGAAACTGCACTGGGCCATGGCCACTTGGCGCGCCTCGCAACGACAGGCCGCCTGGAGTGGCAGCGCACGCGGCGCCCGCTGACAGCGCCCGTCATGGACGTCGAGCGGCTGCTGGATGCGCGATGGACCAAGCCTAGAACCTGCGCTCCCACCACCGTTCGGACAGCTGCGACTGCAACCAGCTCACGAACACCTGCACCTTGCCCGGCAGCAGCTTCGGCGAGGGGTAGACCGCATGCAGTTCCTGGGAAGGCAGCTGCAGCTCCGGCAGCACCGGCACGAGCGCGCCGTCGGCCAGCGAGGCGCGGGCCACGTAGTGCGGCAGCACCGCCAGGCCCATGCCCTCCCGGCAGGCGGCCAGCACGGCCGACAGGTTGTTGGACCGCAAGGGACCCTTCACCGGGATGGTCTGCACGCGCCCGTCGGGCAGCGTGAAGGTCCAGCGCTCGTCGCCCTGCACGCTGCTGTAGAGCAGGCAGGGGTGCGCCGCCACCTGCGCCGCGTCGAGCGGCGCGCCATGCGCCTGCAGGTATTCCGGCGAGGCCACCAGCAGCCAGGGATTGAGGCCCAGGAAGCGTGCGCCCAGGGACGAGTCCGAGAGCCGGCCCATGCGCAGCGCCACGTCCACGCCCTGTTCCACCAGGTTGACGTAGCGGTCGTCGAAGCTCAGGTCCACCGACATGTCGGGGTGCTCGCGCATGAAGCGCAGCACCAGCGGCGTCATCACGCGGCGCCCGAAGGCCACGGAGGTGCTGATGCGCAGGTGGCCGCCCACCCGGCTTTGAAGCAGCAGCGCGAGGTTGTCCGCCTCCTCCAGCTCGCGCGCGATGCGCTTGCACTTGTCGTAGTAGAGCAGCCCCACTTCCGTCGGCGTGACGCCGCGCGTGCTGCGGTGCAGCAGCCGCGCGCCCAGCCGCGCCTCCAGCGCCGCGATGTGCTTGGTGGCGGTGGGTTGCGTCAGCCCCATGTCTGCGCTGGCCTTGCTGAAGCTGCCGGTCTCCACGACACGGATCAGCAGATGAATGCTCTGTATGCGATCCATAAGCGCCATTCTCGGCGTGCGCGCAGGTATTCATCCATGCGCTATTCGCACAACTGCAGTGACTCCCCGTCCCGGGACGGGTGGGGCTGCAGGGCCCCACAGCTCATTCACGGGCGGAATAGCTCATATCCGCCGGCTTGGATTCCGCGTTGGAGGCATCGGTCTCAGCATGGCACCCAGTTGCTTTGACGACCACCAAGAGGAGCAAGACATGGCCAAGATGAAGGCGGCGATGGCCGCGGTGCTGGTGATGGAAAAAGAAGGCGTGAGCCAGGCCTTCGGCGTGCCGGGCGCGGCAATCAACCCGCTGTACGCGGCGCTGCGCGAGCGCGGCGGCATCAGCCACGTGCTGGCGCGCCACGTCGAGGCCGCCTCGCACATGGCAGAGGGCTACACCCGGGCCCGCGCCGGCAACATCGGCGTGTGCATCGGCACCTCCGGCCCCGCGGGCACCGACATGATCACCGGGCTGTACTCGGCCGGCGCCGATTCCATCCCCATCCTGTGCATCACCGGCCAGGCGCCGCGCGCCCGGCTGTACAAGGAAGACTTCCAGGCCGTGGACATCGAGTCCATCGCCAAGCCGGTGACCAAGTGGGCCGTCACGGTGCGCGAGCCCGCGCAGGTCCCGCGCGCCTTCCAGCAGGCCTTCCACCTCATGCGCTCGGGCCGCCCGGGTCCGGTGCTGATCGACCTGCCCTTCGACGTGCAGATGGCCGAGATCGAGTTCGACATCGACACCTACGAGCCGCTGCCCGTGTACAAGCCCGCCGCGTCGCGCAAGCAGATCGACAAGGCGCTGGACATGCTGCTGGCCAGCGAGAAGCCGCTGATCGTCGCCGGCGGCGGCATCATCAATGCCGATGCCTCCAACCTGCTGGTCGAGCTGGCCGAGACGCTGGGCGTGCCGGTGATCCCGACGCTTATGGGCTGGGGCTCGATTCCCGACGACCATCCGCTGATGGCCGGCATGGTGGGCCTGCAGACCAGCCACCGCTACGGCAACGCCACCATGCTCGCCAGCGACTTCGTGCTGGGCATCGGCAACCGCTGGGCGAACCGGCACACGGGCTCCGTCGATGTCTACACCAAGGGCCGCACCTTCGTGCACGTGGACATCGAGCCCACGCAGATCGGCCGTGTGTTCATGCCCGACTTCGGCATCGTCTCGGACGCCAAGGCGGCGCTGGAGCTGTTCGTGCAGGCCGCCAAGGAGCGCAAGGCCGCGGGCACGCTCAAGTCCTATGACGACTGGGCTTTCCGCTGCGCCGAGCGCAAGCGCCTGATGCACCGCAAGAGCCACTACGAGCAGACGCCGATCAAGCCGATGCGCGTGTACGAGGAGATGAACGCCGCGTTCCCGCGCGACACGATCTACGTCTCCACCATCGGCCTGTCGCAGATCGCGGGCGCGCAGTTCCTGCACGTGTACGGGCCGCGCCAGTGGATCAACTGCGGCCAGGCCGGCCCGCTGGGTTGGACCATTCCCGCCGCGCTGGGCGTGGTGGCGGCGGACCCGACGCGTACCGTCGTGGGCCTGTCGGGCGACTACGACTTCCAGTTCCTGATCGAGGAGCTGGCGGTGGGCGCGCAGTTCCGGCTGCCCTACGTGCAGGTGCTGGTCAACAACTCGTACCTGGGCCTGATCCGCCAGTCGCAGCGCGGCTTCGACATGGACTACTGCGTGCAGCTCTCGTTCGAGAACCAGAACATGCCCGAGGAGGCCGGCGAGCTGCGCGGCTACGGCGTGGACCACGTGACGGTGGTCGAGGGCCTGGGCTGCAAGGCGCTGCGCGTGACCGACCCCGAGAAGATCGGCGAGACGCTGAAGCAGGCGCACGCCATGGCGCTGGAGCACCGCGTGCCGGTGGTGGTGGAGTGCATCCTGGAGCGGGTGACCAACATCGCCATGGGCGTCGAGATCAACGCCGTCAACGAGTTCGAGTCCATCGACTGCCGCCACCCCGAGGGCACCAAGGGGCTGGAGCTGGCGGGGCTGCTGGACTGAAGCAGACGGGTCGCAGCCACCCGCGACCCGGCCCACCTCACCACTTCGTCATTCCCGCGCAGGCGGGAATCCAGGCGGTCCCCAGGCCGCCCGCAAGCCAAGCGGCGGGCGGGCCGGGGATGCCTGTCACCACGAACGACACGACATCGACGGAGCACCTCATGCCCCAATTCGCCGCCAACCTCACGATGCTGTTCACCGAGGTCCCGTTCCTGGACCGCTTCGAGCGCGCCGCGCATGCCGGTTTCACGGCCGTGGAGTTCCTCTTCCCCTACGACTTCAAGCCGCAGGAGATTCGCTCCCGCCTGGAGGCCAACGGCCTGGCGCTGGTGCTGCACAACCTGCCCGCCGGTGACTGGGCCGCCGGCGAGCGCGGCATCGCCTGCCATCCGGACCGGGTGCAGGAGTTCCGCGACGGCGTGGGCCGTGCCGTCGAGTACGCGCAGGCGCTGGGCGTGAAGCAGCTCAACTGCCTGGCGGGCAAGGCGCCCGCCGGCGTGGACGCCGCCACGCTGCGCCGCACCTTCGTCGAGAACCTGCGCTTTGCCGCGCAGGCGCTGGAGAAGGCCGGGCTGCGGCTGCTGATCGAGCCCATCAACCACTTCGACATTCCCGGCTTCTACCTCACGCGCAGCGCGCAGGCGGTGGAGATCCTGGACGAGGTGGGCGCGCCCAACGCCTTCGTGCAGTACGACATCTACCACGCGCAGCGCGAGGAGGGCGAGGTTGCCGCCACGATCCAGGCGCTGCTGCCGCGCATCGGCCACCTCCAGCTGGCCGACAACCCGGGCCGCAACGAGCCCGGCACCGGCGAGTTGAACTGGGAGTTCCTGTTCGCGCACATCGACCGGCTGGGCTACGCCGGCCACATCGGCTGCGAGTACAAGCCGCTGACCACCACCGAAGCCGGCCTGGGCTGGATGCAGCGCTTCGCCCGCTGAGGCTCAACCACAACCACCAAGGAGAAACAACATGACCTCTTCCCCGCTGAAACTCGGCTTCATCGGCCTGGGCATCATGGGTGCGCCGATGTGCGGCCACCTGATCAAGGCCGGCCACCAGCTGTTCGTGCACACGGTCGGCAAGGTGCCGCAGGACATCGCCGAAAGCTCGGCCACCGTGTGCACCAGCGCGCGCGGCGTCGCGGAGCGCGCGGACATCATCTTCATCATGGTGCCCGACACGCCGGACGTGGAAGCCGTGCTGTTCGACGAGCGCGGCGTGCTCTCCGGCCTGAGCTCGGGCAAGGTGGTGGTGGACATGAGCAGCATCTGCCCGATCCGCACCAAGGACTTCGCCAAGCGCATCAACCACGTCGGCGTGGACTACCTGGACGCGCCGGTCTCCGGCGGCGAGGTGGGCGCCAAGGCGGCCAGCCTGACCATCATGGTCGGCGGCCCGCAGCAGGCCTTCGACCGGGTGAAGCCGCTGTTCGAGCTGATGGGCAAGAACATCACGCTGGTGGGCGACAACGGCGACGGCCAGACCACCAAGGTTGCGAACCAGATCATCGTGGCGCTGAACATCGCCGCCGTGGGCGAGGCGCTGGTCTTCGCCAGCAAGGCCGGCGCCGATCCGGCCCGGGTGCGCCAGGCGCTGATGGGCGGCTTCGCGTCCAGCCGCATCCTGGAGGTGCATGGCGAGCGCATGATCAAGCGCACCTTCGAGCCCGGCTTCCGCATCGGGCTGCACCAGAAGGACCTGAACCTGGCGCTGCAGGGCGCGCGCACCCTGGGCGTGTCGCTGCCGCAGACCGCCAACGCCGCCCAGCTGATGCAGGCCTGCGCCGCCAACGGCATGGGCAACCTCGACCACTCGGCGCTGGTGCGGGCGCTGGAGCTGATGGCGAACCACGAGGTGGCGAAGGCGGCGTGAGCGCTTCAACGCAGTGCTGCGACTGAACACCAGGTAAATCCCATGCAAGACCCCCGCGCCTTCCTCCGCTCCCTCTTCGACGCCGCCGTGGCCCGCGCGCTGCCGGCGGAGAACATCGCCGCGCACCTGCCCGGGCCGCCCCGGGGCCGCACGCTGGTGC
>JAEYPG010000124.1 GCA_023410975.1 Pseudomonadota bacterium | reverse complement strand
CGCGCTGGCCGCGGCGGTGCTGGCCGCCGGTTGCGCATCCAGCAGCAAGCCCAAGCCGGCGCCGCTGGAAAGCTTCACGGCCCAGCTGGCGGCGCGTCCGCTGTGGAACGCGAGCGTCGGCTCGGTGGACTTCCCGCTCACGCCCGCGCTGCGCGGCAACACGCTGGTGCTGGCCGGCGGCGACGGCCGGGTGCTGGCGCTGCAGGCCGACAGCGGGCGCGAGCTCTGGCGCGCCAGCGCTGGCACGCAGATCTCCGCCGGGGTGGGCAGCGACGGGCGCTTCGCCAGCGTGGTCACGCGCGACAACGAGCTGCTGACCTTCGAGGGCGGCAAGCTGCTGTGGAAGCAGCGCCTGGGCTCGCGCGTGGTCACGGCGCCGCTGGTGGCGGGCGAGCGCGTGTTCGTGATGGGCGTGGACCGCGTGGTGCAGGCCTTCGACGCGATCGACGGCCAGCAGCTCTGGAAGCTGCAGCGCCCGGGCGAGCCGCTGACGCTGCTGCAGCCCGGCGTGCTGGCGCCGTTCAAGGACACGCTGCTGGTGGGGCAGGGCCCGCGCCTGGCGGGCGTGGACCCGTTGCAGGGCACGCTGCGCTGGGAAGTGGCCATTGCGCTGCCGCGCGGCGCCAACGAGGTGGAGCGGCTGGCCGACCTGGTGGGGCCGGTGCAGCGCAACGGCGACGTGGTGTGCGCGCGGGCCTTCCAGGCCGCCGTGGGCTGCGTCGATGCCCAGCGCGGCGCGCTGCTGTGGGCCAAGAACGTGGGCGGCACCATGGCCGTGGGCGGCGACGCGCGGCAGGTGGTCGGTGCCGACGCCAGCGACCGCATCAGCGCCTGGAACGCCGCCAGCGGCGAGCTGGCCTGGAACAGCGACAAGCTGGTCAACCGCGACCTGAGCGGCGCGCTGTTGCTGGAGCGCGCCGTCGTGTTCGGCGACGCGCAAGGCTATGTGCATTTCCTGTCGCGCGAGTCGGGGCAGACGCTGCAGCGTCTGTCCACCGACGGCTCCGCGGTGGTCGGCACGCCGCTGCGCGCCGGCGACGCGGTGATCGTGATCACGCGCAAGGGAGGCGTGTTCGCCTTCCGACCTGAATGAGGAAGAAACGTTGATGAAACCCGTGGTGGCCCTGGTGGGCCGACCCAACGTCGGCAAGTCGACGCTGTTCAACCGCATCACCAAGAGCCGCGATGCGATCGTGGCCGACTTCGCCGGGCTCACGCGCGACCGCCACTACGGCGACGCGCGGTTGGGCTCGCGCGAGTTCATCGTCATCGACACTGGCGGCTTCGAGCCCGACAAGCCCTCCGGCGTGGTGGCGGAGATGGCCAAGCAGACCAAGCAGGCGGTGGCCGAGGCCGACGCCGTGGTCTTCGTGACCGACCTGCGCAACGGCGTCTCCGGGCAGGACCACGACATCGCGCGCTACCTGCGACAGTGCAACAAGCGCGTGTTCCTGGCCGTGAACAAGGCCGAGGGCATGTCGGACTCGCCGATGCTGGCCGAGTTTCACGAGCTCGGGATCGGCGAGCCGCACCCGATCTCCTCCGCGCACGGGCAGGGCATCCGCAGCCTGCTCGAAGCGGTGCTGGAAACCTTCGACTTCGGCGACGAGGACGAGGAGGAAAGCGAGGAGGAAGCCGCCAACCGGCCGATCCGGCTGGCCGTGGCCGGGCGCCCCAACGTGGGCAAGAGCACCCTCATCAACACCTGGCTGGGCGAGGAGCGGCTGGTCGCCTTCGACATGCCGGGCACCACGCGCGACGCCATCAGCGTGCCCTTCGAGCGGCTGGGGCAGAAGTTCGAGCTCATCGACACCGCGGGCCTGCGCCGCAAGGGCAAGGTGTTCGAGGCGATCGAGAAATTCTCGGTGGTCAAGACGCTGCAGGCCATCGCCGACGCTAACGTGGTGCTGCTGCTGGTGGACGCCATGCAGGGCGTGAGCGAGCAGGACGCGCACATCGCCGGCTACGTGCTCGACTCGGGCCGGGCGGTGGTGATCGCCATCAACAAGTGGGACGCGGTGGACAGCTACCAGCGCGAGGTCGTGGAGCGCTCGATCGCGCAGCGGTTGGCGTTCCTGAAGTTCGCGCCGATCCTGCACATCTCCGCGCTCAAGCGGCAGGGCCTGGGGCCGCTGTGGAAGGCCATCGCCGACGCCCATGCCTCGGCCACGCGCAAGATGCCCACGCCGGTGCTCACCCGGCTGCTGCTCGAAGCGGTGGAGCACCAGGCGCCCAAGCGCGCCGGCCACTTCCGGCCCAAGCTGCGCTACGCGCACCAGGGCGGCATGAATCCGCCGGTGGTGGTTGTGCACGGCAACTCGCTGGAGCACGTCACGGACAGCTACAAGCGCTTCCTGGAAGGGCGCATCCGCGACCATTTCAAGCTGGTGGGCACGCCGCTGCGCATCGAGATGAAGTCGTCGCACAACCCCTTCGTCGACAAGGAATGAAGGGCTGGAACGTCTGCAGAAACCGTGCCGGGCGGGCCCCTGCGACCCTGTGTTAACGTGCAGACTTTCTGGACTTTCATCACGGAGAACACGTGAGCAACAAAGGGCAACTCCTACAAGACCCGTTCTTGAACCTGCTGCGCAAAGAGCATGTCCCGGTGTCGATCTATCTCGTCAACGGCATCAAGCTGCAGGGCCACATCGAGTCCTTTGACCAGTACGTGGTGCTGCTGCGCAACACCGTGACGCAAATGGTCTACAAGCACGCGATTTCCACCGTCGTGCCCGGGCGTGCAGTGAACTTCCACGCCCAAGAACAGAACGAAGCTTCCTGATCTGCCGCCATCCCGGCGGCGGCCCTCCAAGCTGAGTTCACCATTACTAACACCTTGAGTTCCGACAACTCCGCCGCCACGTCGTCTGCGCCGCAGCCGGCGCGGGCGGTCCTGGTCGGGGTCGATCTCGGCCCCGCCTCTTCTTTCGATCCCACGCTCGACGAACTTGCCCTGCTGGCCGAATCGGCCGGCGACGAGGTCGTTGCGCGCGTGATTGCCCGCCGCAAGGCGCCCGATGCCGCACTGTTCGTGGGCTCGGGCAAGGCTGACGAGATCAAGCTGCTGGTGGACATGCACCAGGCGCAGGGTGTGATCTTCGACCAGGCGCTGAGTCCGGCCCAGCAGCGCAACCTGGAGCGCCACCTGGGCGTGGCGGTGGCAGACCGCACGGCGCTGATCCTGGAAATCTTCGCTCAGCGCGCCCAGAGCCACGAGGGCAAGCTGCAGGTTGAGCTGGCACGGCTGCAATACCTTTCGACCCGGCTGGTACGGCGCTGGAGCCACCTGGAGCGCCAGCGCGGGGGTATCGGTACCCGTGGCGGTCCGGGTGAAGCCCAGATCGAGCTGGACCGCCGCATGATCGGCGAGCGCATCAAGGCGCTCAAGGTGCGGCTGGACAAGGTCAAGCGCCAGCGCGGCACGCAACGCCGCGCCCGTGCGCGCAGCGGCACCTTCCGCGTCTCGCTGGTGGGCTATACCAACGCCGGCAAGTCCACGCTGTTCAATGCGCTGGTCAAGGCGCGCGCCTACGCCGCCAATCAGCTTTTCGCGACGCTGGACACGACCACGCGCTCGATGTTCCTGGAGCAGGCCGGGCGCGCGGTGTCGCTCTCCGACACCGTGGGCTTCATCCGCGACCTGCCGCACAAGCTGGTGGAAGCCTTCGAGGCCACGCTGCAGGAGGCGGCGGACGCCGACCTGCTGCTGCATGTGGTCGATGCCGCCAGCCCCGTGCTGCAGGAGCAGATGGAAGAGGTGGACCGCGTGCTGGCCGAGATCGGCGCCGCGGACATTCCGCAACTGCTGGTCTACAACAAGGTCGATGCGCTGCCGGAGTCGCAGCAGCCGCGCCAGGCCGTGGACGCGCTGGAGCGGGTACCCGGCATCCGCACGCCGCGCGTGTTCGTCAGCGCACTGCAGGGA
>JAEYPG010000119.1 GCA_023410975.1 Pseudomonadota bacterium | reverse complement strand
TGGGCAGCCACATCGAGAAGGCGGGCACGTAGGTCACGAGAGCCAGGCACACGCCCAGGGCGCCGTAGAAGGGCAGGATGGACTTCATCACCTGGCCCACGGAGATGCCGCCGATGGCGCAGCCCACGAACTGCGTCACGCCCACGGGCGGGGTGTTCAGGCCCAGCGCGCAGTTGATGAGCATGACGATGCCGAACTGCACCGGGTCCATGCCGTACTGCACGGCGATGGGCAGGAAGATCGGGGTGCACACCAGGATGGTGGCGGCCATGTCGAGGAAGGTGCCCAGGATGAACAGCATCACGTTGATCATCAGGAAGATCACCAGCGGGTTGCTGGAGACCGACTGCATGAGCTCGCCGGTCTTCTGCGGCACCTCGTACAGGGCCATGAAGTAGCCGAAGGCGCTGGAGATGCCGATCAAGAGCAGCACCACGCCGGTGGCCTTGCAGGCCTTGGCGCAGGCTTTGAGGAAGTCCTTCCACGACAGCGTCTTGTAGACGATGGCCGTGACCAGCAGCGCCCAGAACACGGCCGTGGCGGCGCTCTCGGTGGCGGTGAAGATGCCCGAGAGGATGCCCGCGAGGATGATCACCACGATCAGCAGGCCCGGCAGCGCGCCCATGAAGGCGCGCACGACTTCCATCCAGCCGGGGAAGCCGCCGCGGATGGGGTAGCCGCGCTTGCGGGCCACGTAGTAGGCCGCGGCCAGGTTGCAGATGGTCAGCAGCAGCGCCGGGATGATGCCCGCCAGGATCAGGCTGAGCACGCTCACCGAGGCGATGCCGGTGGTGGCCAGCGTGAAGATGATGAGGTTGTGCGAGGTGGGCATGAGCACGCCCACCAGCGCCGCGTGCGTCGTGACGTTGACGGCGTAGTCGGCGTCGTAGCCCTCCTTCTTCATCAGCGGGATCATCACCGAGCCCATGGCCGAGACGTCGGCCAGCGCCGAGCCCGCCACGCCGCCAAAGAGCGTGCAGCCCACGACGTTGCTCATCCCCAGGCCGCCGCGCACGTGGCCCACGAGCGAGTTGGCAAAGCGCACGATGCGGTCGGCGATGCCGCCGTAGAGCATGAGCTCGCCGGCGAAGACGAAGAACGGGATGGCCAGGAAGGAGAACACCTGCATGCCGCCGACCATCTTCTGGAAGACGATCTCCACGGGCATGCCCGAGTACAGCACCGTGGCGATGGAGGCCAGCCCGATGGAGAACGCCACCGGCACGCCCAGCACGAGCAGGATGGCGAAGCTGATGGAGAGGACGGTCAGTTCCATGCCGGCACCACTTCCTCACCGCGCACCAGCGCGATGATGTGTTCGATGGAGAAGAGAACGATCAGCACGCCGGCCACTACCAGCGCGAGGTAGTCCGCGCCCACGGGCACGCCCAGCATGGGCTTGATGTCGCTCCACTTGAGCGTGGTCCACAGCCAGCCGCTCTTGGCCATGATGGCGCCGAAGAGGATGACGAAGCCGTGGATGAGGATCTCCAGGCGCAGCCGCCAGGCTTCGGGCAGCAGCGCCACCAGCGACTCCAGCCCGATGTGGCCCGCGTCGCGCACGCCCACCGCCACGCCCAGTGCGGTGATGTAGAGCACGAGCTGCAGCGCCAGGGCCTCGGCCCAGGTGGGCGTGTCGTTGAAGATGTAGCGACCGACGACCTGGAACTGCACGCACAGGATCAGGGCGATGAGCCCGATCACGGCCAGCACCAGGCTGGCCTTGGACAGGAAGGCGCACAAGCGCGAATAAAGGTGGTTGGACGGCGGACGCGTGTGGTCCGCTTCCAGCGGCGAGCCAACGGCATCGATGTGCTCGTTGTCCGCGACGGTGGCCGGCAGCGCGGCGGAGAAAGTCATGGAAGGCTCCGGAAGGGCGCGTGCTGCATGCGGCACGCGCGCGACAAGGCTCGTCACGCCCTCTCCCGAGGGCATGACGCTCGTTCATGCACAGAGTCGTTAGACGAAACGTTCCCCGTTTGCCCTGAGCTTGTCGAAGGGCAGGTGCCCGGATGTCGCTGCAGGGGCTTCGACAGGCTCAGCCCGAACGGGTTTGCAAGTCCGAAAGCTCGGTGGGATTCCTATTACTTGGCGTCCTGCGCCGCCTTGACCAGCCGCTGCAGGTCCGGCGTGGTCACGAACTTGGCGTACACCGGCTGCATGGCAGCCTGGAACGAGGCCTTGTCCACGTTGTCGACGATCTGCACGCCGGCGGCCTTGACGGTGGCCAGCGACTGGGCTTCCTGCTCTGCCCACTTCTTGCGCTGGAAGGCCACCGATTCCTTGGCCGCGGCGCGGAACAGGTCCTGGTCGGCCTTGGGCATCTTGTCGAACACGGTCTTGCTGATCAGCAGCACCTCGGGCGCCATCGAGTGCTCGGTGCGCGAGAACACCTTCACCGCTTCGTAGTGCTTGGATGTCTCGAAGGACGGGATGTTGTTCTCGGCCGCGTCGATGATGCCGGTCTTGAGCGCGGTGTAGACCTCGCCGTAGGGCATGGGCGTGGCGTTGGCGCCCATCGCGGCAGCCACGGCCACCCAGACGTCCGAAGGTTGCACGCGAATCTTCATGCCCTTGGCGTCGGCCAGGCTGCGCACGGGCTTCTTGGCGTAGATGCTGCGCGCGCCGCTGTCGTAGAAGGCCAGGCCCACCAGGCCCTCGTGCTCGCAGCCCTTGAGGATCTCCTCGCCCACCGGGCCGTCCAGCACCTTGTGCAT
>JAEYPG010000102.1 GCA_023410975.1 Pseudomonadota bacterium | reverse complement strand
CGCTGGCGCGGGCCCTCGACGGCCTCGCCGCGCTCGGGCAGCCCGCGCACGATGGCACCGATCTGCGCGCCGCCGGGCAGCGGGATCTGCTCGATGCGCCGGCCCACGAGCTTGCTGGTGGCCTGGTCGCCGCTGACCACCGCCTCCAGCACCTCGGCCGTGCCGTGGCGCAGCGAGTGCACCGCCTCGACGTTGCCCCAGCGCACGTGCGCCAGCAGCTCGCCGATGACGGCCTGCGCGGGCGACAGCGCGATGTCGATGGTCGTGCCCTGCACCAGGTCGGCGTAGGCCTTGCGGTTGATGAGCGCCAGCACGTGGCGCGCGCCCATCCTCTTGGCCAGCAGGCAGGCCATGATGTTGTCCTCGTCGTCGCTGGTCAGGGCCAGGAACAGGTCCATGTCCTGCACGTTCTCGTCGCCCATGAGCTCCTCGTCGGTGGAGTCGCCGTTGAGGACGAGCACGTCGCCCGGGAGCTGCGTGGCCAGGTAGTCGCAACGCGTGCGGCTCATCTCGACGATCTTGACGTTCACCTCGCCGCGCAGCTGCCGCGCCAGCCGCAGCCCCACCCGGCCGCCGCCGGCGATCATGACGCGCCGCACCGGGCGGTCGCGCTCGCGCAGCGCGCCCAGCACGCGGCGCAGGTGCTGCGTGGCACTGAGCACGAACACCTCGTCGCCGGGCTCGATGCGGGTGGTGCCGCACACGTCGGCGACGGGCTTGTCCTGGCGGTAGATGGCGACGATGCGCATGTCGGCGCCGGGCACGAGCTTGGGGATCTCGTCGAGCCGGTGCTGCACCAGCGGCCCGCCGGCCACGGCGCGCACCGCCACCAGGCTCAGCCTCCCCTGCGCCAGCTCCAGCACCTGCAGCGCCTCGGGGTAGCGGATGAGCTGCCAGATCGAGCGCATCACCGACTCCTCGGGGCAGATGACGCGGTCCACGCCGAAGCCCTCGGGCTCGGTGGTCAGCGGCGTGCCTTCCTGGAACTCCGGGCTGCGCAGCCGCGCAATGGTGGTGGGCACGTTGAAGAGCTGGCGCGCCACCTTGCAGGCCACGAGGTTGGACTCGTCCATCTGCGCGCAGGCGATGAAGAGGTCGGCGTCGGGCAGCCCTGCGTCGCGCAGCACCGAGGGCTGGATGCCGTTGCCCGCCACGCCCTTGAGGTCGAGCCGGTCCTGCAGCTGCGCCAGCCGGGCCGGGTCGGTGTCGATGACGGTGATGTCGTTGGCTTCCGAGGCCAGGCTCTCGGCGACGCTCTCTCCCACGCGCCCGGCCCCAAGGATGACGATGTTCATGTCGGCGGCATCTTCACGCGGCCCCCCCGTGGCGGCAAGCAAGGCCGTGCTGCCGGCGGGCGCGGTGATCAAAACGTGAGCCTTGCTTGACCGCGGCGTGAAGCCCGGCGGCCAGAGTTGCCAGCACCAGCCCCGGCAACCTCTCCTCCCCGCCGACGGTGCTGGGCCTCCGGTCACCGCAACGAAAGGTCCACCATGAAAGCCACCCTGATCACCACCGTCCTGGCCGCTGCCGCCTCGGCGCTGCTGTCCTTCAACGCGCAGGCCACCGACGGCGCGCTGGGCTACATCCGCGAGTCCGCGCCGCCGCCCTTCGCCGACGCGGCCAGCATGGGCAAGACGCGCGCGCAAGTCCGTGCCGAGCTGGCCGAGGCCGTGGCGCGCGGCGAGGTGAGCAATGGCGGCGTGCCGCCGCTGGCGCGGCCCTACGACTTCAATTACGCCGAATCAGCCCCGGGACCGCTGGCCACGACGGGCGGCAAGACCCGGGCGCAGGTGAAGGCCGAGCTGGCCGAGGCCGTCGCGCGCGGCGAGGTCAGCAACGGCGGCGTGCCGCCGCTGGCACGGCACCTGGGCGAATCCGGCCCGGCGCCCTTCGCGTCACGGGGGCAGAAGACGCGTGCGCAGGTCAAGGCGGAGCTGGCCGAAGCGATCGCCAATGGCGAGCTGTTCCTCGGCGCCGGCAGCCACTACCGGCGCGGCTACGAGGAGGGGGCGCCGTCCCCGGCGGCGCGGGCGATGGCGGCGCGTTGAGGGGTGGACAGGGACGCCGTATCCGGCGTCAACGCGTGCGTTCCGTCAGGCTCTTCAGCAGGTGGCGGGTTTCGTCCAGGAAGCCGGGGATGGCCGCCACCACTTCAAACCTGAAGGGACACGTCCTACACCACCCTCCCCGCCAGCCTCCGCTGCAAATAGCGCAGTTCGTCCAGGAACCGCGGAATCGCCGCCACCACGTCAGGCCCCATGGGTTCGGCGTCGCTGTGGCCGACATGGGCACGCAGGTCGTGCCACACCCGCCACAGCGGCCAGTCGCCCGGCAGGACGCCCTGCTCGTGCGCCAGGTGCACCAGCGCGGGCATGTCCATCGCCTCCACCGTCTTCGGGTCCGAGGTGGCCAGCGTCAGGCAGCGCCGCAGCACCTTGTGCGCCAGGTCGAAGCTGAATTCGAAGCGCTGGATCAGCCCGTCGCGGATCAACAGGTCGCTCGGGTCCAGCAGGCAGCGCCGCAGCCCCTCGTCCAGCCGCTCGATGGCGCGCCCCAGCGGCGCGATGTAGAGCTCCATGGTCACCTCCCTCGTGATGCTGGCCGTGCCACGGCAAGCAGAGCGCCCGTGTCCCGCACGGACATGCCCCCGCCGCTATCCTCCCGCCCTCGCGCGCGGGCCGCAGGGGTTTCAGCCTCCGCCCGGCGGGCCCGATGCCATGCTCTCCCGGCCCGCGCGCGTCCGCAGCACCGATGTTGAGTCTTTGTTTTTCCAACCGTTTCGAGGCGCTGCAGCACGCGCTGCTGCAGGCCCTGCAGGCGGAGCCCCCCGGCGATCCCTTCGAGCCCGTCCACCTCGCCGTGCCCGACGACGCGGTGCGCCATGCGCTGTCGCGGGCCCTCGCCGACGCGCAGGGCGTGTGCGCCAACCTCGCGTTCAGTGCCCTGCCCGACTGGCTCGCCGCGCAGTGCGCGCGGCTGCTGCCCGGCGCTCCCGGGCTCGCGCCCTTCGCGCCGGCCGGGCTGGCCTGGCGCCTCTACGGCGTGCTGGGC
>JAEYPG010000064.1 GCA_023410975.1 Pseudomonadota bacterium | reverse complement strand
CGGTGTGGTGCAGCAGCGGCTTGGTGACGGTGGTGCCGGCGTTGTTGACCAGCACCTCGGCCACGCCGGCCTCGGCCGCCAGGCGGTCGAAGCAGGCGCGCACGCCGGCGGCGTCGGTCACGTCCAGCGGCAGCGCCAGCGCCTGGCCGCCCAGGGCCTGGATTTCCTGCACCAGCCCCTGCAGCGCCTCCACGCGCCGCGCCGCCACGGCCACGTGCGCGCCGGCGCGGGCCAGCGTGAGCGCGAAATGCCGGCCCAGGCCGCTGGAAGCGCCGGTGACCAGCGCCAGCCGGCCGTCGAGCCGGAACATGGACTCGATGCCGCTGCTCATGTGCGTCCCGCCACGATCTTCTTGCCCATGCTGTAGCGGTGCACTTCGCTGGGGCCGTCGTAGATGCGGAAGGCGCGCATGTCGCTGAAGATGCGCGCCACGATGCGCTCGCC
Organism: Pseudomonadota bacterium; assembly: GCA_023410975.1. Lineage (GTDB taxonomy): Bacteria > Pseudomonadota > Gammaproteobacteria > Burkholderiales > Burkholderiaceae_C > Azohydromonas. The sequence goes on along the minus strand of JAEYPG010000064.1, from coordinate 17,003 downwards.
GGTGACGCCCTGGCCGCCGAGGATCTGCACGCAGCGGTCCACCACGCGCCACTCGGCTTCGGAGCAGACCACCTTGGCGCGGCTGGATTCGAAGTTGCCCTTCTGGCCCTGGTCCAGCAGCCAGGCGGTGTGCCAGATGTGCAGCCGCGCGGTGTGCAGGTCCATGTCGTTGTCGGCCAGCATGAAGCTCACGCCCTCGTGCTCGCCCAGCGGCTTGCCGAAGGCCTGGCGCTCGCGGGCGTAGGCCAGCGCCTCGTCGTGCGCGCGCCGCGCCTGGCCCAGCCAGCGCATGCAGTGCGTCAGGCGTGCCGGCGCCAGCCGCACCTGCGCGTACTTGAAACCCTTGCCCAGCTCGCCCAGCACGTCGGCGGCGGGCACGCGCAGGTTCTCGAAGCCCATCACCGCATGGCCGCCGGTGAAGCAGCTGTCCATGGCGTCCATCAGGCGCTCGATGCGGATGCCGGGGCGGTCCATGTCGGTGAGGAACATGCTGGCCGAGCCGTCCTCCATGCGCGCCATGATGATGGCGAAGGCCGCGCCCTCGGCGCCGGTGATGAACCACTTGCGACCGTTGATCACGTAGTCGTCGCCGTCGCGCACCGCGGTGGTGGCGAGCATGGATGGGTCGGCTCCGGCACCCGGCGCCGGCTCCGTCATCGCGAAGCAGGAGCGGGTGTGGCCCTGCACCATCGGGCGCAGCCAGCGCTCCTTCTGCGCGTCGGTCGCCACCTGCTCCAGAAGGTGGATGTTCCCTTCGTCCGGCGCATGGATGTTGAGCGCCGTGGGGCCCAGCGTAGAGTAGCCGGCCTCCTCGAACACGATGGCCTTCTCGGCGTGTGTCAGGCCCAGCCCGCCCAGTTCGCGCGAGGCGTGCGGCGTGAGCAGCCCGGCGGCGCGGGCGCGCCCGACCAGCTCGCGGCGCAACGCTTCGCAGGGGCCGTGCGGCGTCTGTCGAGGGTCGCGCTCCAGCGGGATGACTTGCTCGGCAATGAAGCGCCGGGTGCGCTGCTGCAACTCCAGCAGCGCCGGGGAGAGGGAAAAGTCCATGGGATGCAAGCGAGTTCCGGGAGGGCGCCAACCCTATGCAGCAAAGTGCAGGAGAGGCGCTGCCGGAGTATGTCCAGCCGGGGCCGGGCAGCCCCTAGGGAATGGCCCGCAGTGGGCGAAGGACATCGGACCCGTTGCGGGTCCGGAGGGCGTCAGGCGATGCGGCCCGAGACGGGGATGTCTTCGCGTGCGGGCTGGTTGTCCACGGCGGGCTCGTCAGTGGCGCCGAAGACGGGGGCGGAAAGCGCGCGGCCCAGGCCTTCGAGCGCGCTGTCCTTGTGCTGCGAGGCATCGGGTGCCTGGCGCCACGGGGCGTGCGCGCCGTGGTGGCGGCCCTGCTGGCGCATCGAGCGGTATTTCTCGTCGAGCTGGCGGGCGTACTCCTCGCGATAGCGTTCGAAATGGGCGTCGGTGGCGCGTAGGTCAGCCATGGTTCAGTCCTCCGTGGAAAACCGTTTTCAAACGGAACGCTAGGGTGCCGCAATCGGTGTGCCCGAGGCCAGTGGCGCGCGACTTGCCCATGGCGGGCATCCAGGGAATCGAATTTCGAGGAAGAACATGGCAACAGGCAGCCTGCTGGCGCTGGTGGATGACATTGGTACCGTGCTCGATGACGTGGCGGTGCTTTCCAAGGTGGCGGCCAAGAAGACCGCCGGCGTGCTGGGCGACGACCTCGCACTCAACGCCCAGCAGGTCACGGGCGTGAGCGCCGATCGCGAGCTGCCGGTGGTGTGGGCGGTGGCCAAGGGTTCGTTGCTGAACAAGGCGATCCTGGTGCCGCTGGCGCTGCTGATCAGCGCCTTCGCGCCCTGGGCCGTGACGCCGCTGCTGATGGTGGGCGGCCTGTTCCTGTGCTTCGAAGGCGTGGAGAAGCTGGCGCACCGCTGGCTGCACAGCCGGGCCGAGGACGACGCGGCGCACGCGCAGCTGGTGAAGGCGCTGGAGGATCCGCAGGTGGACCTGGTGGCCTTCGAGAAGGAGAAGATCAAGGGCGCGGTGCGCACCGACTTCATTCTCTCGGCGGAGATCATCGCCATCACGCTGGGCGCCGTGACCGGCCAGCCGTTGACGACGCAGGTGCTGGTGCTGGTGGGCATCGCGCTGCTGATGACGGTGGGCGTCTACGGCGTGGTCGCGGGCATCGTGAGGCTCGACGACTTGGGGCTGTACCTGCAGCGCAAGGCCTCGGCGGCGGTCCGCGCCATCGGCCGCGGCATCGTCAGCGCCACGCCGTGGCTGATGAAGGCGCTGTCGGTGGCCGGCACGGCGGCGATGTTCCTGGTGGGCGGCGGCATCCTGGTGCACGGCGTGTCGGCGCTGCACCACTGGATCGAGGAAGCCACGGACGAGCATGCCGGCGGCTTCGTCGACGTGCTGCTGACAAGCCTGTTCGACGCCGCCATCGGCATCGCGGCGGGTGCGATCGTGCTGCTGGGTGTGAAGCTGGTTCAGCGCATGCGCGGCAGCCGCGCGGTGGCCCACTGACCCGAAACTGCCATTTTTTGAGGCAGCACAAGGGTTGCCCCATAAGAATCAATCACTTGGATGCACTGTGGGCAGGCAGCCCACAGTGTTGTCCACAGTCCTCGGGGAAAACCCGCATCTCGGGGATGACTTCGGGCGCTGCCATCGCCACCTCACAAATGCCGGCCCCAAATGGAGCAACCCGCCAGCGGCCTTGATCCGTTGGCGGGTTGCCTGTCGCCCTCAAGCAGACATCGGAGGCGGTACTTGGTAAGCCCTTCGGCGTTCCGTTCTGGCCTTCCGCAGTGCGATCGGTTGACGGATTCACTTTACGCCCGCAATCCAGGGATTCAAGGGCAATGACGTTGTTGGTAGGGCTTTAAAGGTTGCTGTGCTTCAGGTTGACGGCGCAAAGACTTCTCCAAACTGCCTCATTTGTAGGCATGGACAGGAAAGCCTTTGAAAAACAACGACTTGGAATCGCTGTCTGCAGGGGGCTCACAGAGTTGTCCACAGCGGCTGGGGAGAAGAGAGCACGCGGCAGGCGCCTGCGCGGGGAGGTTGTGGGTCAAGCGGCGGCGGCGATGGCGGTACGCCCTTGCGTGCGCAATCAAGCGAGCCGCAGGCAGCGCCTGCGTTCTGGGCGCGCAAAGAAAAAGGGCCTTGCGGTTGCAAGGCCCTTTTCGAATCTGTGGTGGAGACGAGGAGGATCGAACTCCCGACCTTCGCATTGCGAACGCGACGCTCTCCCAGCTGAGCTACGTCCCCACAGAAGCTAGAAGTATAGAGGTACTTTGGCGAGGTGTGCAAGACTTTCGCAGATTTTTTTTGATGAAAGTGACACCGGCGCCATGCGGAGGCTAATCCGGTTGCCGAATTCAGGCCGCCGCCCCAGCCCAGGCGGGCGGCGGCGCGTCCCATTGCCAGCACCCCTGCGCCAACAACGCGCGCCAGTCCGCATCGGGCAGGGCTTCGAAGCGCAGCGGCGCGCCGGTGGCGGGATGGACCAGCTCCAGCGACAGCGCATGCAGCCACAGCCGCTGCACTTGCAGCCAGGCGGCCACGGCGCGGTTGTGCGCGCCCTTGCCGTGCGTGGCGTCGCCGATGAGCGGATGCGCGACGTGCTTCATGTGGCGGCGGATCTGGTGCCGGCGCCCGCTTTCCGGGAACACCTGCAGCAGCGCGTAGCGGCTGGCCGGATGCCGCGCGTCGGTGGCGAAAGGCCATTCCACGCGCGCCAGCCGCTCGAAGCGCGTGCGCGCCGCCAGCAGCGGCTGGCCGGCCGAGGGTCGTTCGGGGTCGCGCGCCAGCGGGTGGTCGATCTCGCCCTCGGCCGCCGGCCAGCCGCGCACCAGCGCGAGATAAACCTTGCGCGGCATGCCGGCCTCGAACTGCGTGCCCAGGTGGCGCGCCGTGTCCGGATCGAGCGCGAAGGCGAGCACGCCCGAGGTGCCCTTGTCCAGCCGGTGCACCGGCCAGACCGGGGCGCCGATCTGGTCGCGGACCAGCTGCAGCGCGGCCCGCTGTTCGTGCGCGTCCAGCGCGGTGCGGTGCACCAGCAGCCCGGGCGGCTTCACGACCACCACCAGCTGCGCGTCGCGGTGGAGCAGCGTCAGCGTCGGCGGCGCGTCGTCGCCGGGCACCGGCGGCAAGTCGCTGCTCAAAGCATGTCGCCGTCCACGTAGAACCAGCGCCCGTCCTCGCGCACGAAGCGGCTGACCTCGTGCAGCCGGTGCGCGCGCCCGCCCAGCTTGCTGCGGGCCACGAACTCGACGCGGGCATGGTCGGCGTCCTGCACCTCGTGGCGCTTGACCTGCAGGCCCAGCCAGCGCAGGCCCGGCTCGTTGGGCTCCAGCACGGCGGGGCGGGTGCCGGGATGCCAGGTGTCGAGCAGGTACTCGCGCAGGCCCAGCACGAAGGCGCTGTAGCGCGAGCGCATGAGCGCCTGCGCGTCCGGTGCCTGCAGCCGCTGCGGGCCGTCGTGCCAGCGCGCGCAGCACGCGCCGTAGGCCGCGCCGCTGCCGCAGGGGCAGGGCGACGGGGAGGACGTCGTCATGGAAGGGAGAAGCTCGGGTCGGAAAGCATGAGCGCCGCGGTCACCCCGGGGCGTCAAGCCCCGAAGCGGCGCGCGGCGCAGCGTGAAGACGGGATGCGCTCAGCGGGCGGCGTCGCCGCTGGAGGCGCTGCCGGTCGGATCGTCGCGCTGGATCTCGGCCACGCCGGCGCTGCCGTCGCCCGGATCGGTCACATCGCCCTCGGGCGCGAGACCGGCGCCTTCGGGTTGCTCAGTGTCGCCAGCCGCGCCGCCGGCGGCCTTGCGCTGCTTGCGCTCCTCCATTTTTTCTTCCTTCTTCTTCTTCTTGGCCAGATCGCGCTGGCGCTTCTCGAAGGCGTAGTTGGGTTTGGCCATGCGGTCTCCTGCGGTGTGTCATGGGGGGCGGCCGGGAAGCCGCCGGGGTCCATTGTCGCCGCTGAGCAAGAGCAGCCACAGTGCCCGCAAGCTCACGCGGGAGAGCGGGCGCCCGGGCAGTGCCCGTGAGGGCGGCGACATCAGCCTGGCAGGCCGCGTTTTCTCACGGCGCTGGCCCTCGGCCCGGCGCGTCGGCGTGCGCGGGCACGCCGGCTGGCCCTGGCTCAGCGCCCGCGGCTGTCCTTGAGGCCGGTGATGCGGTTGAACACCGGACGTCCCGGCACGTGGTCCACGCGGTCGGTGACGAAGTAGCCGTGGCGCTCGAACTGGAAGCGCTGGTCCGCGCCCGCCGCGGCCAGCGAGGGCTCCACCACCGCCTGCACCACGCGCAGGCTGTCGGGGTTGAGGCTGGCCTTGAAGTCGCGCCCGCCGGCATCGGGCTGCGCCTCGGTGAAGAGGCGGTCGTACATCCGCACCTCCGCCGCCACGCCGCCGCCTTGTTCGGCCGGCTGCGCGCCGACCCAGCCGATCACGCCCTTGACCTTGACGCTGTCCGCGCCGGGCGTGCCGCTCTTGGTGTCGGGCAGCAGCCTGGCGCGCACCAGCGTCACGCGGCCGTCGACGTCCTGCTCGTAGCCCGTGCACTCGACGACGTAGCCGTACTTCAGGCGCACGCGGCCGCCGGCGGCGTCGGCCTTGGGCGGGTAGAGGCGGTGGTAGCCCTTGGGCGGCTCGACCATGAAGTCGTCGCGCTCGATCCAGACCTCGCGGCCCAGGCCGAACTCGCGCCGCCCGCGCTCGGCCTGCGCCGGGTGCACCGGCGCGCTGCAGGGCTCGATGTGGCCCGCGCCCAGCGCCTCGTCCCAGTTCTCCAGCACCAGCTTCAGCGGGTCCAGCACCGCCAGGCCGCGCGGCGCCTTGGGGTCGAGATCGTCGCGCAGCGCCTGCTCCAGCGTGGCGTAGTCGATCCAGCTGTAGTCCTTGGCCACGCCGATGCGCTCGGCAAAGAGCTGCAGCGCCTCGGCCGTGTAGCCGCGCCGGCGCAGGCCGACAATGGTGGGCATGCGCGGGTCGTCCCAGCCCTGGACGATCCGCTCGTCCACCAGTGCCTTGAGCTTGCGCTTGCTGGTGATGACGTAGGTCAGATTGAGCCGCCCGAACTCGTACTGGCGCGGCAGCGGTCGCGAGAGCAGGCCCAGGTCGGCCAGGCGCTCCAGCACCCAGTCGTAGAAGGGGCGCTGGTCCTCGAACTCCAGCGTGCAGATGCTGTGGGTGATGTTCTCCAGCGCGTCCTCGATGGGGTGCGCGTAGGTGTACATCGGGTAGATGCACCAGCGGTCGCCGGTGTTGTGGTGCGTGGCGTGCTTGATGCGGTAGATGGCCGGGTCGCGCAGGTTGATGTTGGGCGAGGCCATGTCGATCTTGGCGCGCAGCACCATCGCGCCGTCGGCGTGCTTGCCGTCGCGCATCTCGCGGAAGCGCTGCAGGTTCTCCTCGGGGCTGCGATCGCGGAACGGGCTGTTGGTGCCGGGCGTGCCGAAGTCGCCGCGGTTGGCGCGCATCTCCTCCGGCGTCTGCTCATCGACGTAGGCATGGCCGGCCCCGATCAGCGCCTCGGCCGCGCGGTACATGAAGTCGAAATAGTTGCTTGCGTAATACAGGTGGCTGGTGCCGTTGGCTTCCCAGCCGAAGCCCAGCCATTGCACGGCGTCGAGGATGGAGTCGACGTATTCCTGATCCTCCTTCTCCGGGTTGGTGTCGTCGAAGCGCATGTGGCAGACGCCGCCGTAGTCGCGCGCCAGGCCGAAGTTCAGGCAGATGCTCTTGGCGTGACCGACGTGGAGGTAGCCGTTGGGCTCGGGCGGGAAGCGGGTGCGGATGCGCGCCGGGTCCGGCGCGCCGCTGCCCTGGTGCGTGGCATCGCCGGGGCTGCCGGCCCAGTGGCGCTGGGTGTAGGTGCCGGCGGCCAGGTCGCGTTCGATGATGGCGCGCAGGAAATTGCTCGGCTTGGTGACTTCGGGTGCGGACATGGAGATTTGAAGGAGTGGGCCGGCGGCGCCGGCGCAATGCAGCGTCTGCGGGGATTCTATAGAGGGGGGTGTGTTTGCATGCCGACACAATTGGGTCGTGCACCAGGGTGGCCTGCCGCGCGTTAAGGAAGCCCCCTCTTCGAAGTGAAGGACGCCGCATGAAGCGCTCCACCGCCGTGCTTTCCGCCGCCCTGTTGTCCTTGGGCTGCCTGCTGGCACTGCCGGCGCGTGCCGGAGGCGGCGTGCAGTGGTCCATCGGCATCGGCAGTGCCCCGTACGGGGCCGGTGTCACGGTGGGCAACGCCGTCTCCGGTCCGGCGCCGGTGTACGTCTCGCCGCCCGGGGTGGTGTACGCGCCGCCGCCGCCGGTCTATGTCGCGCCCCCGCCGCTGTACGTGCCGAGGCCGCCGGCCTACGTGGCGCCGCCGCCCATCTACGTCGCACCCCCGCCGGTCTATACGGCCCCGCCGCCGGTGTACTACGTGCCCTCAGCGCCACGCTTCCTGCCGCCGCCGCCCGTGGCCTATGTGCCGGTGGCCCCGGCGGGCTGGCGCGGCCACCAGCACGGCGGCTACTGGCGCCGCTGAGCGTCCTCGCCTTAGCCGGTGGCCAAGCTGCCGAGCACCGGGGCAGCGCCCCGGACCCGGGCTGGAAGCCGGAGCCTCAGCGGCGCCGCCGTGTACCGCCCAGCAGCGAGCCCAGCACGCCGCGCACGATTTCGCGTCCCACCGCCGAGCCCACGCTGCGCACGGCGCTTCGCGCCGCGGCCTCGGCCAGTCCCTCGCGCCGGCCGCCGCGCGGGCCGGTGCTGCCGAAGAGCATGTCCTTGAGACCGTCGAGCAGGCTGCCGCCGGCGTCCGCGGCGCTGGGCGCCGTGGCCGGCCCGCCCGAGCCCTGCGCGGCCGGCACGCGCGCGCGCAATTGCTCGTAGGCCGACTCGCGGTCCACCGCCTGCTCGTACACGCCGGCCACCAGCGAGCCCCCGATCAGCGCGCGCCGCTGCTCCGGCGTGATGGGGCCGAGCTGGCTGCCCGGCGGCTGCACGAACACGCGCTGCGTGATGCCGGGGCGGCCATGCTCGTCGAGCAGGCTTACCAGCGCCTCGCCCACGGCCAGCTCCGTGATGGCCTGCTCCAGAGCCAGCGCCGGGTTGGGACGCATGGTCTGCGCCGCGGCGCGCACGGCCTTCTGGTCGCGCGGCGTGAAGGCGCGCAGCGCGTGCTGCACGCGGTTGCCCAGTTGCGCCAGCACGCTGTCGGGCAGGTCCGCCGGGTTCTGGGTCACGAAGTAAACGCCCACACCCTTGCTGCGCACCAACCGCACCACGAGCTCGATGCGCTCCACCAGCACGGCCGGCGCGTCCTTGAACAGCAGGTGCGCCTCGTCGAAGAAGAAGACCAGCTTGGGCTTATCCACGTCGCCCACCTCGGGCAGCGCCTCGAACAGCTCCGAGAGCATCCACAGCAGGAAGGTGGCGTAGAGGCGCGGCGACTGCAGCAGCTTGTCCGCCGCCAGGATGTTGACCACGCCACGGCCGTCCACGGTCTGCATGAAGTCGGCGATGTCGAGCATGGGCTCGCCGAAGAACTTGTCGCCGCCTTGCTGCTCGATCTGCAGCAGCCCTCGCTGCACCGCCCCGACGCTGGCGGCGCTGATGTTGCCGTAGCTGGTGGTGTAGTCGCGGGCGTTCTCGCCCACGTGCTGGAGCATGGCGCGCAGGTCCTTGAGGTCCAGCAGCAGCAGCCCGGCGTCGTCGGCGATGCGGAACACCAGGTTCAGCACGCCGGTCTGCGTCTCGTTGAGGTCGAGCATGCGCGCCAGCAGCATCGGCCCCATGTCGCTGACGGTGGCGCGCACCGGGTGGCCCTGCGCCCCGAACACGTCCCACAGCGTCACCGGGCAGGCCCTGGGTGAGGGCGCTTCGAGGCCACGCTGCGCCAGCGTGGCGGCGAGCTTGGGCGCGAGCTGTCCGGGTTGGCTGATGCCGGTGAGGTCGCCCTTGACGTCGGCCATGAACACCGGCGTGCCGATGGCGCTGAAGCCCTCGGCCAGGCGCTGCAGCGTGACCGTCTTGCCGGTGCCGGTGGCGCCGGTGACGAGGCCGTGGCGGTTGGCCAGCGCGGGCAGCAGGCAGGCATCTTCTTGGCCGTGCCGTGCGATCAGTATCGGATCTGCCATGGCGTGCGGGCTCCTTGAAAAAGGGCGTGACGGGGGCGACCGGTAAAATCCCGGCCAGTCTAACCAAGCAAGAAAGCCGGCTGCCCCATACGCCGGCGAGGAGCAGCCAAACATGGCCGGACATTCCAAATGGGCCAACATCCAGCACCGCAAGGGTCGCCAGGATGAGAAGCGCGGCAAGATCTGGACGCGCGTGATCCGCGAAATCATGGTCGCCGCGCGCCAGGGCGGTGGCGATGTGTCGGCCAATCCGCGCCTGCGCCTGGCCATCGACAAGGCCAAGGCCGCCAACATGCCGGCCGACACCATCAAGCGCAACGTCGACAAGGCCACCGGCAACCTCGAAGGCGTGACCTACGAGGAAATCCGCTACGAGGGCTACGGCATCGGCGGCGCCGCGGTCATCGTGGACTGCATGACCGACAACCGCGTGCGCACCGTGGCCGAGGTGCGCCACGCCTTCAGCAAGTACGGCGGCAACCTGGGCACCGAGGGCTCGGTGGCTTTCCAGTTCAAGCACGTGGGCCAGATGCTGTTCGCGCCCGGCACCAGCGAGGACAAGCTCATGGAGGCGGCGCTGGAAGCCGGCGCCGAGGACGTGATCACGGGCGAGGACGGCTCCATCGAGGTGCTGACCGCCCCGGGCGATTTCGAGACCGTCAAGGAGGCGCTGGCCGGCGCCGGCCTCGTGCCCGAGGTCGCCGAAGTGACCATGCGTGCGGAGAACACCATCGAGCTCACCGGCGAGGACGCGCAGCGCATGCAGAAGCTGCTGGACGTGCTGGAGGACCTGGACGACACCCAGGCCGTCTTCCACAACGCCGAGATCGAGGAACAGGCATGAAGGTCCTCGTCATCGGCAACGGCGGGCGCGAGCACGCGCTGGCCTGGAAACTGGCCCAGTCGCCGCGCGTGGTGCAGGTCTTCGTGGCGCCGGGCAACGGCGGCACGGCGCTGGACCCGCGGCTGCGCAACGTGGCCATCACCGACGTCAACGAGCTGGCCAACTTCGCCCAGGCCGAGAAGGTCGCCCTGACGGTGGTCGGCCCCGAGGCGCCGCTGGCCGCGGGCGTGGTGGACGTGTTCCGCCAGCGCGGGCTGCGCATCTTCGGCCCGACCAAGGCCGCCGCGCAGCTGGAGAGCTCCAAGGCCTTCGCCAAGGACTTCATGAAGCGCCACGGCATCCCGACCGCGGCGTATGAAAGCTTCACCGACGCCGCCGCGGCGCACGCCTACGTGGACCAGATGGGCGCGCCCATCGTGGTCAAGGCCGACGGCCTGGCCGCCGGCAAGGGCGTGGTGGTGGCCATGACGCTGGAGGAGGCGCACCAGGCCATCGACTTCATGCTCGAAGGCAACGAGCTGGGCGTGCAGCACAACGCCGGCGGCGCGCGCGTGGTGATCGAGGAGTTCCTGCAGGGCGAGGAAGCGAGCTTCATCGTGCTGTGCGACGGCCACCATGTGCTGCCCCTGGCCACCAGCCAGGACCACAAGCGGCTGCTCGACGCCGACCAGGGTCCCAACACCGGCGGCATGGGCGCGTACTCGCCCGCGCCGGTGGTCACGCCCAACGTGCATGCGCGCGCGATGCACGAGGTGATCCTGCCCACCATCGCCGGCATGGCGCGCGAGGGCCGGCCCTTCACGGGCTTCCTCTACGCCGGGCTGATGGTCAGCCCCGAGGGCCACGTCAAGACGCTGGAGTTCAACACCCGCATGGGCGACCCCGAGACGCAGCCGATCCTGATGCGTCTCAAGAGCGACCTGCTGGAGGTGCTGCTGCACGCCACTGACGGCACGCTCGACACGGTGGAGCTGCAGTGGGACCGCCGCATCGCGCTGGGCGTGGTGATGGCCGCCGCGGGCTACCCGATGAACCCGCGCAAGGGCGACGCCATCCACGGCCTGCCTGCGCCGGCGGAGGACGCGATGGTGTTCCACGCCGGCACCACGCTCACCGACCAGGGCCTGCTCACCAGCGGCGGCCGCGTGCTGTGCGTGACGGCGCTGGGCGACTCGGTCAAGAAGGCGCAGCAACGCGCCTACGACGCGCTGGCCGGCGTGCAGTTCGACGGTGCGCAGTTCCGCACCGACATTGGCTACCGTGCCATCAAGCGCTGAGGCCATGGGCAGCACCGCCAACGGCCTGGACACGGGCGCCGTGCGCGCCTGGCTGCTGGACCTGCAGCAGCGCATCGTCTCCGGCCTGGAAGCCGCGGACGGCACGCCCTTCCGCAGCGACGGCTGGACGCGCGAGCCCGGCGGGCGCCTCGAAGGCGACGGCCTCTCGCGCCTGGTGGAGGAGGGCAACCTGCTGGAGCGTGGCGGCTGCAACTTCTCGCATGTCAAGGGCCGCTCGCTGCCGCCCTCGGCCACGCAGCACCGGCCCGAGCTGGCCGGCGCCTCCTTCGAGGCCATGGGCGTGTCGCTGGTGCTGCATCCGCGCAACCCGCTGGTGCCCACGGTGCACATGAACGTGCGCATGTTCGCCGCGAAACCGCAGGACGGCCGCCCGGCGGTGCTGTGGGTCGGCGGCGGCATGGACCTCACGCCGTATTACGGCTGCGAGGAGGACGCGCGCCACTTCCACCGCACCTGCCACGACGCGCTGGCGCCCTTCGGCGACCAGCTCTACCCGCGCTTCAAGGCGTGGTGCGACGAGTACTTTTTTCTGAAGCACCGCAACGAGCCGCGCGGCGTCGGGGGCGTCTTCTTCGACGACTTCAGCGAGCTGGGCCCGCAGCGCAGCTTCGAGATGGTGCAGGCGGTGGGCGAGGCTTTCCTGCCTGCGTATTTGCCCATCGTGGAGCGCCGCCGCGGGCTGCCCTACGGCGAGCATGAGCGCGACTTCCAGGCCTATCGGCGCGGACGCTACGTCGAGTTCAACCTCGTGTTCGACCGCGGCACGCTGTTCGGGCTGCAATCGGGCGGCCGCACCGAGAGCATCCTGATGTCGATGCCGCCGCTGGTGAAGTGGCGCTACGACTGGCATCCGCAACCGGGCAGCGCCGAGGCGCGGCTCTACAGCGACTTCCTGCGCCCGCGCGACTGGCTCAACGAGTGAAGCGCATCGGCCTGCTGGGCGGGAGTTTCGACCCGCCGCACCTGGCGCACCTGGCGCTCGCTCGCCAGGCACGCGACGAGTTGCAGCTGGACGAGCTGCGGCTGCTGCCCGCGGGCCGGCCCTGGCAGAAGCTGGCGGCGGGCCGCGAGCCCGTGGACGCCGCGCACCGCGTGGCGATGCTGCGGCTGCTCACGCAGGGCGAGCCGGGGCTCGTCATCGACGAGCGCGAGCTGCACCGCAGCGGGCCGAGCTACAGCGTCGACACCGTGCGCGAGCTCGCGGCCGAGCATCCGGGCGCGCAGCTGTTCTTCGTCATCGGACAGGACCAGTACGCGCGACTGCACACCTGGCGCGACTGGAAGGCGCTGCTGAGCCTGGTGACGCTGGCCGTGGCCGGCCGTGCCGGCGAGGCGCCGCGTGCGCCGGCCGAGATGGCGGCCGTGCCGCACCGCATCGAAATCTTGGCGCTGCCGCCCATGGCGGTGGCGTCGACCGACATCCGCGCCCGCGCGGCCCGAGGCGAGGAACTCTCCTTGCTGGTGGGCCCCGCGGTCGCGGCCTATATTGACCTGAACGCCCTGTACCGGGCGGACTCCGGGAGTTGAATGGACATCCGCAAACTGCAACGCGCCATCGTCGATGGCCTCGAGGACGTGAAGGCCGTGAATATCGTGGTCTTCAACACCGAGCATCTTTCACCGCTCTTCGAGCGCGTGATCATTGCCTCGGGCACCAGCAACCGCCAGACGAAGGCGCTGGCTTCCAGCGTGCGTGACGCCGTCAAGTCGAGCGGCCTGGAGGTGCACCGCACCGAGGGTGAGGAGAACGGCGAATGGATCATCGTGGACTGCGGCGCTGCCGTGGCCCACATCATGCAACCCGCCATCCGCGACTACTACAACCTCGAAGAGATCTGGGGTGACAAGCCGGTGAAGCTCAAGCTGGGCGGCAACAGCGCCAAGGGCCTGCCCAAGGCCTCCGCGCCGGACGAGGAGGACGAGGCAGTGGAAGGCAAGGCCCATGCCTCGCGCACCGCCCGCACCGCCGCCGGCAAGGCGGCGCTCGCCGCGGCGCCGGTGAAGAAGACCGTGGGCAAGAAGGCGCCGGCCAAGAAGGCGGCCGCCACCACGACCGCCAAGGCCGCGCCGGCGAAGAAGGCTGCCGCGAAGAAGGCGGCGGCCCCGGCCAAGAAGGCCGCGCCCGCCAAGAAGGCCGTCACGCGCACCACCGGTTCCAAGACCGCGGTGGGCAAGGCCACGCCGGACCAGCGCGTGGTGGTGAACGCCCCGGCGAAGAAGGCCGCCGCCAAGAAGGCGGCCGTGAAGAAGGCGCCCGCCAAGACCGCCGCCGCCCGCACCGTGGCGAAGGCCCCTGCGGCGAAGAAAGCGCCCGCGGCCAAGAAGGCGCCGGCGAAGAAGGCCGCGGCCAAGAGCGCCACGGCCCGCAGCCGCGGCTGAGCGGCTGAGCCGTGAGGCTGGTGATTGCCGCCATCGGCCAGCGCCAGCCGGCCTGGGCCGAGGCGGCCTATGACGACTTCGCCAAGCGCTTCCCGCCCGAGTTGCGGTTGGAGCTCAAGGCGCTCAAGGCCGAGCCGCGCACCACGGGCAAGCCGCCCGCGGCGCTGATGGCCGCCGAGGCCCAGCGCATCGAGGCGGCCATTCCCAAGGGCGCGCGCCGCGTGGTGCTGGACGAGCGCGGCACGCGGCTGACCACCGCCGCACTGGCGGACCGGCTGCGCTTCTGGATGGGCGACGGGCGCGACGTGGCCTTCATGATCGGCGGCCCGGACGGGCTCGATCCCAGCCTGAAGGCCACCGCCGACGAGACCATGCGCCTGTCGGAGCTGACGCTGCCGCACGCCTTCGTGCGCATCCTGCTGGCCGAGGGGCTGTACCGGGCCTGGTCGTTGACGGTGAACCATCCGTACCACCGGGAGTAGTTTTTTCCGTTCGCCCTGAGCCTGTCTCGAAGGGCCTGCAGCCCGATCGTGCGGCAGGGGCTTCGACAAGCTCAGCCTGGACGGCTGTCCGAAATGACCCAACACGACTTCATCCTCCTCGCCTCCCAGAGCCCGCGCCGGCGCCAGTTGCTGGAGCAGATCGGCGTGGCGCATGAGCTGCTGCTGCCCGAGGCGCACGAGGATGCCGAGGCGCTGGAGGCGGAGCTGCCCGGCGAATCGCCCGAGGACTACGTGCAGCGCGTCACCCGCGCCAAGCTCGATGCCGCGTGCGCGCGCCGCGAGCGCCTGGGCCGCGCCGACGTGCCGGTGCTGGCGGCCGACACCACCGTGGCGCTGAGCCGGCGCATCCTGGGCAAGCCCGCGGATGCCGAAGAGGCCCGCGCCATGCTGCGCGCGCTCTCGGGCCACACGCACCGCGTGCTCACCGCCATCGCGCTGGCCGCGGACGGGCAGGTGCTGCAGGCGCTGAGCAGCTCCCACGTCCGCTTCGCGCCCATGGAGGAGCGCGACATCGAGGCCTACATCGACAGCGGCGAGCCCTTCGGCAAGGCCGGCGCGTATGGCATCCAGGGCCGCATCGCGGCCTTCGTGGCCCATGTCGAGGGGAGTTACTCCGGTATCATGGGTTTGCCCCTCCACGAGACGGCCATGCTGCTGCGGCAAGCGCACGTGCGTTTCTGAGTCCGCACGCCGCGGCAGACGGCAGCCGCAGCGCATGCAAGACATCCTCATCAACTGGGCGCCGCAGGAGACGCGGGTCGCCATCGTCGAAAACGGCGCCGTCCAGGAACTGCACATCGAGCGCGCGCTGGAGCGCGGCTTGGTGGGCAACATCTACCTCGGCAAGGTCGCGCGCGTGCTGCCCGGCATGCAGAGCGCCTTCATCGACATCGGGCTGGAGCGCGCCGCCTTCCTGCACGTGGCCGACCTGGTGGGCCACAGCCGCTTCGAGCCCAACAACAGCAACGGCCACGCGCCGGTGCCCATCGAACGCCAGGTGTTCGAAGGCCAGAGCCTCATGGTGCAGGTCATCAAGGACCCCATCGGCACCAAGGGCGCGCGGCTGTCCACCCAGATCAGCATCGCCGGACGGTTGCTCGTGCACCTGCCGCAGGACGACCACATCGGCATCTCGCAGAAGATCGGCTCCTGGGAGCTGCGCGAGCAGCTGCGCCAGCGCATGCAGGCGCTGGTGGGCACGCGCGAGAGCGGCGGTGGCGGCGGCTTCATCCTGCGCACCAACGCCGAGGACGCGACGGACGCCGAGCTGGCCGACGACATCGCCTACGGCCGCAAGACCTGGGGCGCCATCCGCGAGCGCGCCTTCAGCGTGCCGCCGGGCACGCTGCTGCACCAGGACCTCAACCTCGCCGAGCGCGTGCTGCGCGACCTCAGCAACGAACAGACGGCCACCATCCGCATCGACTCGCGGCTGCAGTACGACCAGCTGAAGGCCTTTGGCGAGGAGTTCACTCCCGGCGCGGTGAACAAGCTGGAGCTCTACAAGGGCGAGCGCCCGATCTTCGACCTCTACAACATCGACGGCGAGGTCGAGCGCGCGCTGGCGCGGCGCGTGGACCTCAAGAGCGGTGGTTACCTGATCATCGACCAGACCGAGGCGCTGACGACCATCGACGTCAACACCGGCGGCTTCGTGGGCGCGCGCAACTTCGACGACACGATCTTCAAGACCAACCTGGAGGCCGCCGGCGCCATCGCGCGGCAGCTGCGGCTGCGCAACCTGGGCGGCATCATCATCGTGGACTTCATCGACATGGCGCGCGAGGAGCACCAGGGCGCCGTGCTGAGCGAGTTCCGCAAGCAGCTCGCGCGCGACCGCACCAAGACCACGGTGAGCGGCTTCACGCAGCTGGGGCTGGTGGAGATGACGCGCAAGCGCACCCGCGAGTCGCTGGCGCACATGCTGTGCGAGCCGTGCCCCACCTGCGGCGGGCGCGGCCAGGTCAAGACCGCGCGCAGCGTGTGCTACGACGTGCTGCGCGAGATTCTGCGCGAGGCGCGGCAGTTCAACCCCAAGGAGTTCCGCGTCGTGGCCAGCGCCACGGTGGTGGAGATGCTGCTGGACGAGGAGAGCCCGCACCTGGCCGGGCTGTCGGAGTTCATCGGCAAGCCCATCTCGCTGTCGGCCGAGCCGACCATGAACCCGGAGCAGTACGACATCGTGCTGCTGTAGCCCGCGCCCGCGGCGCCTTGATTCAGGGCGCGGCGGGGTGCCGGCCCTGGTCGCGCCAGGCCTGCGGCGTGAGGCCGTGCTGGCGCGCGAAGGCGCGCTGCAGCGCGTCCACCGAGCCGAAGCCGCTGCGGCTGGCAATGCGCTCCTGTGGCCACTGCGTCTGCCGCAGCAGCCGCGTGGCCTCGGCCACGCGGGTGCGTTCCACGAAGCGTGCCGGCGTGCAGCCGGTCTCGGCCGCGAAGGCGCGCGCGAAGTGCCGCAGGCTCATGTGCGCGCGCCCGGCCAGCGCGTCCACCGACAGGTCTTCGTGCGGATGCGTGGCGATCCAGGCGACGAGCTCGCGCAGCCGGTGGCCGGCCGTGGCCTGGGCCTGCAGCGCCTGGCTCAGCTGCGCCTGCTCGCCGCCGCGCAGCAGGGGCAGCGCCAGCGTGCGCGCGATGTCCATCGCCACGCCGTGGCCCAGGTCGTCCTCCACCAAGGCCAGCGCGAGCTCGATGCTGGTGGTGACGCCGGCCGAGGTCCACACCGGGCCGTCGTGCACGTAGATGCAGTCGCGCCGCACCTGCACCGCGGGGCGCAGCGTCTGCAGCAGCTCGCAGGCGCGCCAGTGCGTGGTGGCCGCGCGGCCGTCCAGCAGCCCGGCTGCCGCCAGCGCG
>JAEYPG010000074.1 GCA_023410975.1 Pseudomonadota bacterium | reverse complement strand
TGGCCTGTGAGGAGAGCACGTCCATGCTCTGCGCGCGCGTGGTGCGCGGGGCGGCCTCCAGCGCGAAGCCGGTGATGCCGGCGGCAGCCAGGCGCTCCAGGCCTTCGCGGTCGAAGGGGTTGAGCATCCCGACCACCGTCGTGCCGCGCTTCATGAGCGCAAGCTCCTCGGCTGACGGTGAGCGCACCTTGAGCACGAGATCGCAGCCCAGGGCCGCTTTGGCGTCCACGATCTCGGTGCCCACCGCGGCGTAGGCCGCATCGGGCGCGGCGGCGGCCACGCCGGCGCCGGACTGCACGAAGAGCTGGTGCCCTTGCGCCTTGAGCTTCTTCGCGGTCTCGGGGGTGACCGCGACCCGGGTTTCTCCCGCCGCCGTCTCCAGCGGCACTCCGATCAGCATGGCTTGTCTCCTTGCGTGGCTGTGAAAATTTCACATTGCGCTCTTCTATACCACCTTGTAGAAAGTTGCAGGCCAAAATCCGGCCTTGGCGGCATGCGGGCGTTGGACGGAAGCTACCATCGCGCCCATGTCAGAACGATGGAAACCCAACGTCACCGTCGCGGCGCTCATCGGCAAGGTGGTCGATGGGGAGCATCGCTTCTTGCTGGTGGAGGAGCACACGGCCGAGGGATTGCGCCTGAACAACCCGGCCGGCCATCTCAACCCGGGCGAATCGCTGCTGCAGGGCGTGGCGCGCGAGGTTCTGGAAGAGACCGGCTGCGTGTTCGTGCCCACGCAGCTCGTGGGCGTGTACCTCTCGCGCGTGTACCGGCAGGGCGCGGGAGAGGACATCACCTACCTGCGCTTCGCCTTCGCCGGCACGGCCAGCGCGCCGCAGCCGGGCTGGGTGCTGGATGAGGGGATCGTACGCACGCTGTGGATGACGCCGGCCGAGATCCGCGCCAACTCCCACCGCCACCGCAACCCGCTGCTGATGCGGGGCATCGAGGACTACCTTTCGGGCAAACGCTACCCGCTGGACCTCATCACCACCGACCCCAGCGTCTTCGCGCCGCAAATCAAGGCATGAGCAGTACCGAGCTTTTTTCGACCGCCGCCCCGGCGGTGCACACCGGCGCGCGGCTTCGGCGCGTGGTGGTGGGCCTCAGCGGCGGGGTGGACTCCGCCGTCAGCGCCTGGCTGCTCAAGCAGCAGGGCCACGAGGTGGTGGGCATCTTCATGAAGAACTGGGAGGACGACGACAACAGCGAGTTCTGCTCGTCGCGCCAGGACTTCATCGACGCCGCCAGCGTGGCCGAGGTCATCGGCATCGAGATCGAGCACGTCAACTTCGCCGCCGAGTACAAGGACCGCGTCTTTGCCGAGTTCCTGCGCGAGTACCAGGCCAACCGCACGCCGAACCCCGACGTGCTGTGCAACGCCGAGATCAAGTTCAAGGCCTTCCTGGACCACGCCATGCGCCTGGGCGCGGAGAAAATCGCCACCGGCCACTACGCGCGTGTCCGCGAGGTGGATGGCGAGTTCCAGCTGCTCAAGGGCCTGGACCCGCTCAAGGACCAGAGCTACTTCCTGCACCGCCTGAACCAGCCGCAGCTCTCGCGCACCCTGTTTCCCGTGGGCGAGCTGCCCAAGACCGAGGTGCGGCGCATCGCCGCCGAGGCCGGCCTGCCCAATGCCAAGAAGAAGGACTCCACCGGCATCTGCTTCATCGGCGAGCGCCCGTTCCGCGAGTTCCTCAACCGCTACCTTTCCAACCAGCCCGGGCCGATCAAGGACGCGCGGGGCCGCAAGATCGGCGAGCACGTGGGCCTGAGCTTCTACACCCTTGGCCAGCGCCAGGGCCTGGGCATCGGTGGCGTGAAGGAGAAGGGCACTCCGCGCGGTGGCGGTGAACATGAACCCTGGTACGTTGCGCGCAAGGACTCGGCGACCAACACGCTCTACGCGGTGCAGGGCCATGACCACCCCTGGCTGCTGAGCCGCTCGCTGGTGGCGCAGGACCTGAGCTGGGTCGCTGGCCGCACGCCCACGCCCGGCGCATTGGCAGCCAAGACGCGCTACCGCCAGTCCGATGCGCCCTGCCGGCTGTCGCTGCCCGCGCCGGACGCAATCTCGCTGCATTTCGATCAGCCGCAGTGGGCTGTCACGCCGGGCCAGTCGGCCGTGCTCTACGACGGCGAGGTCTGCCTGGGCGGCGGCGTCATTGCCTCGGCCAGCCCCGACTGACAGAGCGCACCGGCCGGCTGCCGCCAGCCGCCTTATCCCTTCGGCACGCAGGGGCCGGATGGTTCATGCGCTTATCGCATGAACAAGCGCTTAACCCTTCGTTGGCTCATAAAACGCGGCTTCAAATAATCCCAGTGAGCATCAACGACGGGAGCCGCCATGAATTTCCAGCAACTGCGCTCCGTGCGCGAGGCCGTGCGCTGCGGCTTCAACCTGACCGAAGTCGCCCAGGCCCTGCACACCTCGCAACCTGGTGTGAGCCGCCAGATCCGCGAGCTGGAGCAGGAGCTGGGCATCGAGATCTTCGTGCGGCAGGGCAAGCGCCTGACCGGACTGACTGCGCCCGGGCGCGCCCTGCTGCCGGTGGTGGAACGGCTGCTCACCGAGGCGCAGAACCTGCACCGCATCGGCGAGGACTTCAGCAAGGGCGACGTGGGCACGCTCTCCATTGCGGCCACGCACTCGCAGGCGCGCTACGCGCTGCCGGCGGTGGTGCGCGACTTCCAGGCCCGCCATCCCGGAGTGAGCCTCAAGCTGCACCAGGGCTCGCCGCAGCAGATCGCGCAGATGCTGGTCAGCGGCGAAGCCGACATTGGCATCGCCACGCAGACGCTGGCCGAGCAGGATGCGCTGGTCGCGCTGTCGTGCTACCGCTGGACGCACTCGGTGGTGGTGCCGCCGGAGCACGAGCTGCTGCAGGGGCCGTTGACGCTGCAACGGCTGGCGGCCTACCCGCTGATCACCTATGACGTGGGCTACACCGGCCGCGGCACCATCGACGACGCCTTCCGCCGCGCCGGTCTGAACATGCAGCTGGTGCTCAGTGCCATGGACGCCGACGTGATCAAGACCTACGTGGGCCTGGGCATGGGCGTGGGCATCGTGGCCTCCATCGCCTTCGACGAGGAGCGCGACCAGCCGCTGCGGGCCATCGATGCGCGGCACCTGTTCGCCATCAACACCACCAGCATCGGGCTGCGCCGCGGCGCGCTGCTGCGCGCCTACGCCTACGACTTCATCCAGTCCTTCGCGCCGCACCTGAAGCCCGAGATCGTGATGCAGGCGCAGGCCACGCGCGCCACGGCGGCCGAGCCGGCGCCGCTGTAAGGCCACGCTGAGTTCGTTTTCCGTTCGGGCTGAGCCTGTCGAAGCCCTGCAGCCCGGTTGGCTCGCAAGCCCTTCGACAAGCTCAAGGCGAACGGATGGGCCCGCTCAGCCCTCGAACTCGAACCGTCCCTCGGCCACCAGCGCCGACAGCGGCAGACGCCCGCTGGGCCGCTCGCGCTCCTGCAGCGACGCGGGCAGCAGCGACGCCTCGCCGCGCCGGCCCAGCGCCACCACGGCGTGCAGCTCCACGTCGTTGGGCACCCCCAGCCGCTCGCGCGCCATGGCCCGGTCGAAGCCGCCCATCGCGTGGGCGTGCAGGCCTTGGGCCTGCGCCTGCAGCGCCAGGCTCATCCAGGCCGCGCCCGCGTCAAAGGCGTGCGAGACGATGGGCTGCGGCTGCTCCTTGCCAGGCACCAGGCGTTGCGTGCGCGACAGCACCAGCACCAGCGCGCCGGCCTGCGGCGCCCAGGCGCGGTTGCCCTCGGCCAGCGTGGAGGCCAGCGTCTCGAAGGCCGGCGTGCCGCGCAGGCCGTAGATGAAGCGCCAGGGCTGCAGGTTGGAGCCCGAGGGCGCCCAGCGTGCGGCTTCCAGGATCGTCATCAGCGCGCCCCGGTCCAGCGCCTCGCCGGTGAAGGCGCGGGGCGACCAGCGCTCGGTGAACTGGGGGTCGATACGGAAGTCGGGCTGGCGCACGTCGGTCATGAGCGGCATAGCAGGGTGGTTCAAGAAGGACGGGAGTGTGCCGTGCGCAACCACTCGTTTCAGGCGTGGGGGAACGTCGGCGCCGCGCCCGCCGGGTCCAGCACCCGCTGCAGGAAGGCGCGCGTGCGTGCCCTGCGCGGCGCCTCGAAGAACTGCGCCGCCGGCGCCTCTTCGACGATCTGCCCTTCGTCCATGAACACCACGCGGTCGGCCACCGCGCGCGCGAAGCCCATCTCGTGGGTGACGCACAGCATGGCCTGCCCCTGGCCGGCCAGCGCGCGCATCACGTCCAGCACCTCCTGCACCATCTCCGGGTCCAGCGCCGACGTGGGCTCGTCGAACAGCAGCAGCCGCGGCGCCTGCACCAGCGCCCGCGCGATGGCCACGCGCTGCTGCTGCCCGCCCGAGAGCTGCAGCGGGTATTTGTCCGCCTGCTCCGCCACCTGCACCCGCGCCAGTTGCGCCAGGGCGCGCTCGCGCACCTGCGGCCGAGGCTCGCCGGCCAGCTCGGGGCCCAGCGCCAGGTTCTCCAGCACGGTGAGGTGCGGGAACAGGTTGAACTGCTGGAACACCATCCCGACGCGCCGGCGCAGCGCCTGCAGCGCGCGCTCGTCCTCGCGCCGCCCGGGCTCGAACACCATGCCGTCCACCGTCAGCCGCCCTTCCTGGAACAGCTCCAGCCGGTTCACGCAGCGCAGCAGCGTGGACTTGCCGCTGCCCGACGGCCCGCACAGCACCACGCGCTCGCCGGGCTGGATCTCCAGATCGACGTCGCGCAGCACGTGCTGGCTGCCAAACCACTTGTTGACGCGCTCGAAGCGCACCAGCGGGGCGAGATCACGATCGTTCGCCATGTGTCTCAGCCCCCGCGCCGCCAGCGCGCTTCCGCCCAGCGCCCGCCGGCCGACATCGCGGCGCAGCCGATGAAATAGATCGCGGTCACGAGCAGGTAGCCCTCCACCTTGAACGGCCGCCACACCGGGTCGCCGTTGAGCGCCAGGCCCAGCGCGCCGGTGAGCTCGTAGAGGCTGACGATGGTCACCAGCGAGCTGTCCTTGAAGGTCGAGATGAAGCTGTTGAGCAGCGCCGGCATCACCGCGCGCAGCGCCTGGGGCAGCAGCACCAGGCGCTGCACCTGCCACGGCGTCAGCCCCAGGCTGCGCGCGGCCTGCGCCTGCGCCAGCGGCACCGACTGCAGCCCGGCGCGGATGGTTTCGGCCAGGTAGGCCGCCGCAAAAAGCGACAGCCCGGCGAGCACGCGCAACAGCACGTCCGGGTTGCTCCCCGGCGGCATCAGCAGCGGAAAAACAAAACTCGCCATGAACAGCACCGACACCAGCGGCACGCCGCGGACGAGCTCGATGTAGAGCGTGGACAGGCCGCGCAGCAACGGCGGCCCCGAGCGCCGCGCCAGCGCCAGCGCCACCGCGAGCGGGAAGGCCAGTGCGATCGCGACCAGCGCGAGCAGCAGCGTCAGCGGCAGTCCGCCCCACTGGTCGGTGGTCACCAGCGGCAGCCCCGCGAAGCCGCCGCGCAGCAGCCCCACGCCCGCCAGCAGGCCGGCGACCCAGCCCCAGGCC
>JAEYPG010000047.1 GCA_023410975.1 Pseudomonadota bacterium | reverse complement strand
CGCCACGCCGGTCCCGGCGGGCGCGACGACCGCCCGCGCCGCGAAGAGCGCGGTGGTTTCGACGACCGCCCTCCCCGGCGTGACGACCGTCCCGCTTTCGGTGACCGGCCTCAACGCGCGGATCGCGGCGGCTTTGGCGACCGGCCCCGCCGCGAGGAACGCCCGGCCTTCGACCGCCGCAGTCCCGCTCCCGGCCAGCCGGTGCGGCAAAGGCTGCCCGAGGCCGGGCTGAACGAGGCGCCGCCGGTCGAGGCGGATAACGAGGGGCAGGCTCCCGCCGGCGAGGCCGAGGTGGCGGCGCAGGGCGTGCGCCTGTCCAAGCACCTGTCGGAACAGGGCGTGGTGTCGCGCCGCGAGGCCGACGACTGGATCGAGGCCGGCTGGGTGAAGGTGGACGGCAAGATGGCCGTGCTGGGCCAGCGCCTGCTGCCGGGCCAGGTGGTGGACATCGACCCCGCCGCGCGCGAATCGCAGGCCAAGCGCGTGACCATCCTGCTGCACAAGCCCATCGGCTACGTCAGCGGCCAGGCCGAGGATGGCTACGAGCCCGCGTCGGTGCTGGTCACGGCCGACAACCACTGGGCCGAGGACCCGGCGCGCATCCGCTTCCATCCTGGCCACGCGCGCCACCTGGCGCCCGCGGGACGGCTGGACATCGACTCCACCGGGCTGCTGGTGCTCACGCAGGACGGGCGCGTCGCCAAGCAGCTCATCGGCGACGAGACGCGCGTGGAGAAGGAATACCTGGTGCGCGTGGAGTACACGCGCCCGGGCCGCCTGCCCGAGCGCGACCTGGAGCTGCTGCGCCACGGCCTGGAACTCGACGGCAAGCCGCTCAAGCCCGCGCAGGTGAGCTGGCAGAACGAGGATCAGCTGCGCGTCGTGCTGCGCGAGGGCCGCAAGCGCCAGATCCGGCGCATGTGCGAGGCCGTGGGCCTCAAGGTCGTGGGCCTCAAGCGCGTGCGCATCGGCTCCGTGGTGCTCGGAAAACTGCCTCCGGGGCAGTGGCGCTACCTGGGCGAGTTCGAGAAGTTCTGAGTCCCAAGGCGCTGGCTGCAGGGTGATGCGGCCAGCCCTCTACGTCGCCATGCCCGCCTTCGCGGGCATGGCGAAGGCGGGACGCGCAAGGCGTCCGCCTTCGGGAGGTCGCGTCAGCCGCGGTCGGCGCGCGGCGCGCGCATGCCGCGGTCGGTGTGCACGTCCACCGCGCCATTGGCGTTGCGGCCAACGTCCACGTCCACGCCCGGCACGCCGCGGGCGGTCTCGTTGCGCGACGGCGGCGCTTCGTTGGCGTTGTTCTTGTTGACGTTCACGTCGATGGCGCCGTCAGCGTTCTTGCCCACGTCCACGTCCACGCCCGGCACGCCCCGGTCCTTCTCGGCCTGGGCGGCCGGGGTACCGGTACCGACGTTGGACTGGTCTGCGGCCTGCACGGCGCCGGCAAGAGCCAGCAGCGACACGGCGGTAGCGGCAAGAGTGTTGCGGATGACGTTCATGTAGTGCTCCTCTAGGACAACGGGTCTTGGATCACCACCAGGAACCGACCGTGCCGGCTGCGGGCGACTCCCGGGGCTTGCACCTTAGTGGCAAGGGCTGTGCCCACAAGGCCTGGCACGCGCCGCGGGACAGCAGGAGCCGGCTTGCCCGACACGCCGCCTGCCCCCGTGGCGCGCAGGCCCGGGCCGTTGCGCCCGAAACCAAGCGGGCAGAACGCCACGCGCGGAAGGAATGTCCCGGCAGTGCGCCGGGCCGGGGGACGTCGAAGGACGCGGCCTACGCAGCGCCGGCAGGGCCCTGGAGCATCTCGCCCACGCGCTGGTTCAGCAGCGCCAGGTTGACCGGCTTGACGAAGAAGCTCGTGTTGCCCGGCACCAGCGGCTCATCGCCCGCATAGCCCGACATCATGATGATGGGCAGCTCGGCGCGGCGCTGGCGCAGTTGCAGCACCAGCTCGCGCCCGCCCATGCCCGGCATCCTCAGGTCCGTGATGACGAGGTCCGCCGGATCGGCCTCCTCCAGCGCCAGCGCCGCCGCGCCATGCTCGGCCACGCTGACGCGGTAGCCCAGGCTCTCGAAGTAGTACTGGAACACCGTCGTCACATCGACCAGGTCGTCGACGATCAGGATGTGCTGACTCATGGATGGCAACCTTCAGCCTTCATGCAGTGAACCGGCCGGTAGGGAGGACGCGGCGCCGGCGCGCTTGAGCGCCGCGCGCACCTGCTCCAGCAGCTCGGCACGCCGGTAGGGTTTGGTCAGGACGGGATCGCGCGTGGCGCCCTCGCCCAGCAGTTCGTCCGCGTAGCCCGTGCTCAGCAGCACCGGCAGCTCCGGCAGCCGCTCGCGCACCCGCCCGGCCAGCACCAGGCCGTTCATGCCGCCGGGCATCAGCACGTCGGTGAAGAGCAGGTCCACGCGGCCATGGCGCTGCAGCAGCTCCAGCGCCGCCTCGCCGCTGGCGGCGCACAGCACGCGGTAGCCCTGCTCGCTCAGCACCTGCTCGGTCATGAGGCGCACGTCCTCGCTGTCCTCGACCAGCAGGATGGTGCCCACCCCTTGCGCGCCCTGCGCGTTGCCGGAGTGCCCCTGCGGCACGGGCGGCGCGGGCTGCTGCGCCTCCACGGGAAAGATCATGCGCACGGTGGTGCCGCGGCCCGGCTCGCTGTCGATCTCCAGCCGCCCGCGCGACTGCTGCACGAAGCCGTGCACCATCGCCAGGCCCAGCCCGGTGCCGGTCTGCCGCGTGGTGAAGAAGGGCTCCGTGGCCCGGTGCGCCACCTCGGCAGGCATGCCCTGGCCCTCGTCGATGACGCACAGCACCACGTAGCGGCCCGGCGGCAGCTGGTGCGCGCGAGCGCGCGCGGCCTCGTCCAGCAGCGAGGTGCCCACCGTGACGCGGCCGCCCCGGGGCATGGCGTCGCGCGCGTTGATGAGCACGTTGAGCAGCGCCATCTCCAGGTGCGTGGGATCGAGCGTGCACGAGGGCAGGCCCGGCTTGAGGTCCAGCCGCAGGTCCACTTGCTCGCCCAGCGTGCGCACCAGCATTTCGCTGAAGTCCATCACCAGCGCGTTGAGGCTCACGCGCCGAGGCTCCAGCCGCTGCTTGCGGGCGAAGGCCAGCAGTTCTGTGTCAACTGTCCGCCCCTCTCGGCGGCACCCTGCGCCTGGCGCCC
>JAEYPG010000045.1 GCA_023410975.1 Pseudomonadota bacterium | reverse complement strand
CCGGATGTTCCAGCCGCCTTGCTCGATCACGCCCGGGGATCGCCGCTCCACGACGTCCTGGCTCAGCTGGATGTTCCAGTGCTGGAACCACTTGTTAAAGTTCTTGATGATGTTGTCCATGTCGGCATTTCTCGGGAAATGCACTGCTGTGCGAACAGCCAAGCAGTCGAGCTGCGTGATGGCAGGCATTCACGCTGTACTGCCCTGGGCTCCGGGCCCGGAGGTCACTGCGGCCCTTGCGTCGCTGGCATCAAGGCGGATGCGTCCAGCGTTTCGCCGGTGTCGAAGACCAAGGTGCGCTCCGGCCAGCGAAGTGCCGCCAGCTTGGTCGCCTGGCCGGGCTCGCTGCCGGGCCGGTGCTCCAGGAAACGCGCTCCGACCGAGAAGTCCACGCAGAACACGTTGCCGCGCGGCCCGTGCCACGCCGTGGCGTCGATCGGGCCGAACAGGTCCGGACCGGCCTTGATCGCCGAGCCTCGAGGGCGGCGCCAGTAGTGTCCAAAAACGACCGGTACCGTGTCGGTGTACTCCTCCCACCAGCGCACGCGGTCGACGAAGCGCCACTTGCCGCCGCTGAAAAACGGCGACTGCGCCACCCGCTCGATGCCCGAGGTCAGCGCCCGCAGCGGGTTGCTCATCTGCCACGACGCGTCGCTGCGGGCGCAGCCGTGCAGCATCGGCATGTCGGCTTGTGGATCGTGCAGGAGGGCACCCCACCGGGTCATCTCTTCCTGGACGAGACGGCGCAGTACCGGGTCGTTGATGGCGGCATCGGACACGCGCTCCCAGTGGTCGAACTGCGCGCCGAGCGTCGCGTCAGACGGCGCACCGCGCAGGTGCTCGATGGCCGGCGCATGCCACGCGGCATGGACCACGCGCAGGTCCTCGCGTTCGAGCACCAGGGGCAGCCCGCCCAGGAAGGCGGCCACCTCGGCTTGGCGAGGGGCCGGCAGCGCAGCGACATCGCCGAACTTGCGGTCGTGCTTGGAGTCTTCGCCCCAGAACCAGTCGTTGCCTTCGCGGCGCTCGCCGCGCAGCACGTTGAGCTCGTGGTTGCCGATGACGGCAAAGCCGTGGCCGTCCTCGACGACGCGCCGCACGAACTCGATCACGCCCGGGCTGTCCGGACCGCGATCGCAGAGATCGCCCACGAAAACGAGGCGGCGCCCTGCAGGGTGGCGTCCGCGCTCGTCGTAGCCCAGCCGCTGCAGCAAGGTGGCCAGCGCGGCGTGTTCGCCGTGCACGTCGCCGATGATGTCCAGAGGAGCGTCAGGGAGCGTAGTGATCAAGGGCATGAGGTCGGTCTGGAGAGGTAAGTTGGGGAAGGGGAACGGATGGATCGTGCAGGCCACGGGAGGCGTCAAGGCCGTGCGACGCGGCCCGCTGCAGGAGCCTTGAGGGGGTTGGGGCGCACCCAGACACCGTGCTCAGACCGGGCCTTTCACCGGCCACCACTGGCCGTCGGCATGCGGCTCGACCCGGGGAAAGAGCTGCGGGTAGCGCTCGGGCTGGAAGCTGTGGATGGGCACCACCTTGCCCGGCGCAAGGGCCTGCACGAAGCGGCGCAGGTCCACCGGGCTGGCGTGGCCGGAGGTGTGCAGCGGCACGCGCTCGATGTGGTGGTGCTCCAGCCAGTCGCGCACACCGTCGTAGCTGCCCTGCGTCCAGTAGCCCTCCCATTGCGAGTAGATGTAGCGCGCGCCGGCCAGGCACTGCGCCTTGGAGAGGTCGCGCTGGTGCAGCGGCCTGAACAGCAGCGTGAGCTCGCCGGCCTGCGCTGCCAGGTGTTCCGGGAAGAGGCGATGGGTGGCATGGGCGGCGAGCTGGTCGAACCAGCCCTCGTGCTTGATCTTCAAGCGCTGCGGTTGCGGCACGAACAGCGCCACGTCGTGCCAGTGCGACTGCGGCAGGTTGTGATTGCTCGTGGCATGCAGTATGGCCGCGGCGTAGAGGTCGATGACCAGCCGCCGGTTCGTGCGCCGGCAGGCGCGGAAGATCGACACCACGCGGTCGATGTTCTGCGCGGAGGTGTGCACCAGCGCCAGGCCGCGCGTGGCGCGCAGCTCCCGCACCAGCTGCGCCTCGATGTCGTCCTCGCTGGGAAAGCGCGCATCGTCGTCCAGGCGGCCCAGCGACGAGCCCTCCAGCAGCAGCGCGTCGATGTCCGTGGGCGGATGCGCCACCATGCGCTCGAAGAGCTTGGCCTTGCGGCCGTGCGCGCGGAAGTCACCGCTGTAGAAGAGCCGCTCGCCGCCGGCCTCGACCAGCAGCGCATAGGCATCGTAGGCCGAGTGGTCCACCAGGTAGGGCGTGACCGTGAAGGGGCCGACTTGGAACGGCCGGCCTGACTCGTAGTCCCAGCCCGGCGCGGGCAGTGGCGGCTCACCCGGCAGGAAGGGCGCGGCGGCCTGCAGGATGCGCCGCGCCGCGGCACCCATGCCCACGGGCACGGTGGGCGGCACCTGCGCCAGCAGCCCGTAGTGGTCCAGGTGCGGGTGGGAGATGAGGATGCCCAGCAGCCCCGATTCACCCGAGAGTGCCAGCCCGGCGGGCAGCGCGTCAGGCGTGTTGGACGGCGCATCGAGTGGCAGACCCAAGTCCAGCAGGAGCCGGCTGCCCTCGTGCTCGACCTCAACGCAACTGCCGCCGATCTGATGGCTTCCCCGGTGGACGCATGCGCGCATGTGCTTGGTTCCCTCGTGATGCATGTTGTCGTGGCAGGGCTCACGCGAGCCGCGGCGGCTCGCCTGACTCGCCTGACCCAGGGTTGGAGGCGCCCTGGGTTCAGAACCCCGGGTACTTGCGCCAGATGCGCTGGCTGTCCTCGGTGTGCTCGCGATCCTCCCCGATGTCCCAGTCCGGGTGCTCGTGCAGGTCGCGCGCCAGGTCGTCGATCACCTCGCGCAGCTCCAGCGGCCGCAGCCACTCCTGCGGGATGGCCTCGACACCGAGCAGCGTGCCCAGCAGGTGGCCGGCGATGGCGCCGGTGGAGTCGGAGTCGCCGTCGTGGTTGACAGCCAGCAGCACGCCGTGGCGGAAGTCCCGCGCCACGAGTGCGCAGTAGACCGCGACGGCCAGCGCCTCCTCGGCCACCCAGCCTTCGCCCAGGCAGAAGACGGCCTTTTCCGGTGCAAGCTTGGAAGCCGCCAGCGACTGGGCCTCCTGCAGCGCCTGCAGCGTTTCCTCGTACCCGGGCCGGGTGCGCAGACTGTCCTGCGCAGTGGACAGCGCTTCGGCCAGCGAGCGCCCGCAGGCGAGCTGCTGTACCAGCACCGCCAGCACGCCGCCAGGCAGGGACCCGCTCGGATGGCCGTGCGTCAGCGCCGACAGCTCGGTGCCCAGATCGAAAGCCTCCTGCGGATCGCCGCCGTGCTCGCGGCGCCAGGTGAACAGGCCTGCGGGGGCTACGCGCATCACCCCGCCGCAGCCCTTGCTGGCGTTGCGCGCGGGCTTGCCGAGCTGCTTCATGGCCTGCAGCGCCGCCAGGCAGGTGCGGCCCGGCGCCCGCAGGCTATGCAGCTCGGGCCACTGCAGTAGCCCGCCAGCACCGCCGTCTCGGTAGTGGAAGTCGATGGCGGTGCACGACGGGCGTAGGCCCTGGGTGAGGAGCCAGCGCAGGTAGGCGTGGGACACCACGGCCGGGTAGGACACCGTGCCGTTGAAGCGGTACCTGACCCAGCCGCGCAGCAGGCCCTCGGCCGTGAACAGCGCCATTTGCGTGTCGTCGGTGATGCGACCGATCCCGCCGAAGGCCGGCTCCAGGCCCGTGACGCCCTCGGGCCCGAAGCGGCGCAGGATCTGCGCGCGGCTCTTGAACTCGATGGGTGCACCCAGCGCGTCGCCCACCGCGCCGCCGAGCATGCAGCCCCGAAAGCGCGAGAGGGTCATGGGGGCGGCCACGTGTTCCGACTGATCGCCAGCGTCGCGGGCTACCGTGCCCGTCAGCCCTTGGCTTGCAGCGGCACTACCAGCGCGAGGAACCGGGGTCGTTGTCATCGGCAAATGCATTGTTACGCTTGGCAAAGAGATTTCAAACAAACCGGTTGACCGTGCAAAGAGCAGCGGACGACGAACGTCAGACGCCGCAAGTGCTTGACGGCAGGAAACGACCGGCCAGTGGCTTGCCGATTTCCCTGGTGCGAGCGACAGACGCCCGTGCCCGGTCACACGCAGGCGCATTCATGGCAGGGCGGCATTTCGCGGCGGCGGCTTCAAGCCTCGGCGTACACCTCACCCCGATTGAAGAGCTTCCCGGGCACGGACCGCTTGGTGTCCGTCTTGCGATAACCATTGGATTCCATGATGAAGCACACGATCGCGCCGATCCCTTGCTTGATGAAGTCCCGTTCCGACTCTGCAGCCTGCAACACGACGGGTGCAACCAGCTTGGAGATGCCTGCCACGGCCGGCAGATCCAGGGCAACAGTTGCGGCTCGCATCAACGAAAAGGCTGCCTCGTTGTTCAGCTCGGCCCAGAGGCCCAGGTCTGGGCGGTCAACCAGCTGCGCGAAGTTCTTGTACTTCTGCTTGAAGGCTTGCTTATCGGCGGGCGCGAAAGCTGAAAAGGTCAGGGGCATGGCATCCTCCAAGGAAATTGAACACGTGTCGATAGTGTACATGCAGAATCTGCAGGTGCGCAATAGAGACGTAGCCCTTTTGTTGTCCAGGTCGCAGAGTTCATAGGCAGCCCTTCGCCCGGATCAGGGTTCTGGTACTTCCAGCGAATCTGGTGTGCCCCAGCGCCAGGCACCTGATCCAAGTCAGCGAGCTGCTCAATGGCCATCGAATCGCCGACGTGCGGTGACGCCAGCCGTTTGCCAGCCGCAACCGCAGCTGAATCTCAGCTGCAGCAGGGCATGGCCGCACGGGTGGTGATCGAGCGCATCGTCTGCGGCGGCCAGACGGGCGCGGATCGGGCAGCGCTGAACTGGGCCATCAGCCACGGCGTGCCGCATGGCGGCTGGTGCCCGGCCGGGCGCATTGCCGAGGACGGCGTCATCCCGGCGCGGTACCAGCTCACTGAGGCCCCCGACGGCGGCGGCTACCGCCAGCGCACCGAGGCCAACATGCGCGACTCGCACGCGCCGCTGATCCTGTCCATCGCGCCGGAGCTCACCGGCGGCAGCCACGAGACGCTGCTTTTCGCCAGGTGGCTCGCCAAGCCCTGGCTGCACCTGCACCCCGGCATGGAGTGGCGTTCGGCGCTGCGGGCCTGGATCGACGCCAACGCCATTTCAACCCTCAACGTCGCCGGGCCGCGCGCCAGCGAAGCGCCGGACATCGGCTCGTTCACGGTTGAAGTGCTCGATGCGCTGGTGGACATGGCGGCAATCCGGCACGCTGGACAGCAACCACCGGTGCGTTCATGAATTCGGCGGGAACTGGCGCCGATCTTCAGCGCGGCACTCCTTGCTGCCCCAGCGCGTCCAGCGCCAAGCGCAGGCTGTATCCGGGCACCCGCTCGCCGGCTTGGGCACGCTGCACCATGTCGGCGGCCCACCTCACGTCGCGCCCGATCCGCGGCATCACCGGCCGCAGGCACTGGCGGCGGACTTCGGCTGCGCGCTGCGCCTGTTTCGCCTGCGGCTGCGCCCGGAATGCCGGCGCCGGCGCGGTACTGCACAGGTCGCGAAACTGCGCCGCCGTCGGTGGCTCGGCGGGGTCCGCCAGCGCCAGCGCGTGCTCGATGGCTTCGGGACGCTCGGCGTAGCCGGAGAGCTCGCGCGCCCAATCGGCCTTCACGGCCTGCAGGTCCAGGCCCTTCCAGCGCGCGAGGAAGGCACGGCCGTAGCGCAGTGAGAGCCGTTCAAACAGGACATCAACGAACTCGGCGCGCGGCGACATCGAAACCTGCGTGGCGATCTGCAGCAGTGTCGGCCGGTTGTGATTTGCTCGCACCGCGCCTGCTTTGGCAAGGGGATAAAGAGCGAACTTCGATGAATTTAGAGTTCTCTTCCTCCTGAATCATTACAGTTCGCCCGCATGGAAGACGACAACGAAGCTCGACTGCGACGGGAGATGGGCGAGCGGTTCCGCAAGGCTCGCAAGAACGCTCGCAACGGCCAGGGGTTCACGCAAGCTGAAGTAGGCGAGGCGCTGAAGAAGGGCGACGGGGCCGTGTCCACCTGGGAGACAGGAAGGGCGCTGCCAGATGCTTTCGTGCTGCGGTGGATGGCGCAGAACTATGGCGTTTCGGTTGATGCACTGTTAGGGCTAAAGGAGCCTGAAGAAGCAGCGCCGTTGGAGACAGCCCCGACCACAGCTGCCCCGAAGCCGGCTCCCGAGGCGACCGCATCCATTTCATCTCGTTCTGCCGACACGATCGAACTGCCCATGTCGGAGTTTGTGCGCGTTATAGAGCGCGCCATGAATAGTGGGCTGAGCGATGAGCGCGAGAAGCGAGGTTTCCTGATTGGATTGATCGCGGCAATCCAGTCAAGGGGTTAGTCAGCGAGCCGCGCTGGTTAGACAACGTTAGTTTTTCCGCTTGATATCTCACCATGCGGGGGTTTTTTCCCGTCAATTCTCTCCTTCTATCGAAGTTACTCTTATTATTAGAAGAGGTTATCTATAAAACATAGAATACAAGTCTGGATAATAATAGAATACCTCCATGCACCAGGGCAGGTGCAGCAGGAGAAAGCGATGAGTGATTTTCAGTTCTCTCCCGAAACTCTCACCTTCAACAGCACCTTCGCCGGCATCCCGGTCGTCATCGGGTACGAAGTCGATGTCAGCGAGGACCATCGGGGCCATGACGTCGAGATCATCCCGACCGTCTGCGTCATCGGCAAATTCGGCGTTGATCTCTGCGAGGACGCCGGCTTCTTCCACCCCGGGCAGCTCAAGACGTGGCTGGCGCAAGCCGAGGCCGACTACAACGGCCTGCTTGCCGACGACAGCGAGCCTGACGACTACGCTGATCCCTGGGCGGCCTCCGCTGCCGAGGATCGCTGGATCGCCGAGCGCGAGCGCATCCACCACCAGTACGAGGCGCGCTGACATGGACGGGCTGTGCATCACGCGCAGCCCGTGGCCCCCGGCGCGGGGCCATGCGGCAGCTTTTAGCCAACTGCCTCCTTCTGATCGCCTGCTTTTCGGGTTCGAGCCCGGCCCGTACTACCTGGGAGCCAGCGGGCGAACCCTGCATCACGACAATTTGCCGAGCCCTGGCGGTCTGGTCGCCGTGGTGCCGGTCCTGGCGAACGCGCATCTGCTCAAG
>JAEYPG010000010.1 GCA_023410975.1 Pseudomonadota bacterium | reverse complement strand
ATCTGTGGCAGCAGCGGTGAAGCGTCCACGGGTGGCTCCTGCCGTGTTCAGCAGCCCAAGTAAGCGTGGCGCACCGCCGTGTCGTCGCGCAGCTCGGCGGCCGGTCCACGGCGCACCACGCGCCCGGTTTCCAGCAGGCAGGCCTCGTCAGCCAACGCCAGTGCCTGTGCGGCGTTCTGCTCCACCAGCAGCATGCCCAGCCCCTCCTGCTCGTGAATGTCGCGCAGGATCTCGAACAGCTCCTGCACCACCCGCGGCGCCAAACCGAACGAGGGCTCGTCCAGCAGCAACAGGCGCGGACGCAGTATCAGCGCCCGCGACAGCGCCAGCATCTGCTGCTCGCCGCCGGAGAGGGTGCCGGCAGCTTGGTGCCGACGTTCCTTCAAACGCGGAAACCAGCCGTACATGCGCTCGATGTCGGCGGCGATCCGCGCGCGATCGCGCCGCACGTATGCCCCCATGCGCAGGTTCTCCTCCACGTTGAGGTCGGCAAAGGTGCCGCGTCCCTGGGGCATGTGCGCCACGCCCAGGCGCACGATGGACTCGGTGGCCAGGCCGTGGATGGGACGGCCCTCAAGCAACACCTCGCCTGCTGTGCGCAACATGCCGCACACCGCGCGCAACGTGCTGGTCTTGCCCGCGCCGTTGGCACCCAGCAGCGCGGTGATGCCGCCAACAGACACTGCGAGATCCAGGCCATGCAACACCCGCGTCGTCCCGTGCCACGCCTGCAGGCCGCGCAGCTGGAGCAGCGCCACGGCCATTTCAAACGGCCTCCCCTACCGCGCCCAGGTAAGCGCGGATCACGTCCGGATGCCGCTGCACTTCGGCCGGGGTGCCGTCGGCGATCTTGCGGCCGAAATCCAGTGTCACCACTTGGTCGGAAACACGCATGACCAGGCCCATGTGGTGTTCGACGAGCAGCAGCGTGAGCCGCAGTTCCGAGCGCAGGCGCCGCAGCAGCTGCAGCAGTGCCTGCACTTCCCCATGGTTGAGGCCGCCTGCGGGCTCGTCGAGCAACAGCAGCTGCGGCCGGCTCACCAGCGCACGACCCAGCTCTACGCGCTTGGCCGTGCCGAAAGGAAGCCAGCTCACCGGCTGCGCAGCCACCTCTTGCAACTCCAGCAGACGCAGCGTCTGGTCCACCTGTGCCTGCAGCGTCTCTTCCTCACGCCGCACCAGCGGGAGCCGCAATGCGTTGGCTAGCCAGCCGCTGCGCGTGCGGCTGTGGCTGCCCAGCAACAAGTTGTCGCGCACGCTCATGCGGGCAAACAGCGCCAGGTTCTGGAACGTCCGCCCGATGCCCAGCGCAGCGATGCCATGCACCGGCACACGCAGAAGTGGCTGGCCATCGAACTCGATCTCGCCCGTGCTGCAGCGATACAGGCGCGAGAGGCAGTTGAACAGCGTGGTCTTGCCCGCGCCGTTGGGGCCGATCAAACCGGTGATGCTGCCGCGCATCACGTCGAAGGACACGTCGTCCAGCGCCCTGATACCTCCGAACCAGACGCTGACACCGCGCACCCGCAACAAAGGCGTATCGGCAACGGCAGGGTTGGCAGCGAGGACTGGCACGGGTTCTCCAATGCAGCCTTGGCCGTCGCCAGGGACACCAGCCCCGGGATGCCTACTGCGGTCACCTATACGCGGAGGTCCTTGGGAAGGATGGACGGTTTCAAGCCTGGTGCTGCCAGGAAGAACGCTGGAGGCAACGGCCAAAACTTAAGGCATCGCGCAAAGTGGACAGTGCCGGGCGGGGGCAGTCACTATGACTAAAGAAACTTCCCGGAACATGCGGCTTTGAGGTAGTGGCACAACGACCCTTGGTAAAGACAACACGCAAAAGCTCCGCGCCGTCGAACAAGGCAATCTTCCACAGACAATTGCACTCAGAAAAGCCGGCCCGTGAGCCGGCCAATGGCGTAACTCAGTTTCAGTTGAAGCTGTGCATGCGCAGCTTCAACTGGTTGCCCTGCCGCTCGAAGACATGGGTAGCGAAGCCTCCGACCTTCTTCACCGAGCCATCCGTGTTCTTGGCCTCAGCGCTCCAGCGTGCGGCGGCCCAGATCAGCGGGCCGTTGCTGCCGCTGTCAAGCAGTTCCAGACGGTGGTTGGAAACGCCGCTACCGATGACGCCGGCGAAGAACTTCTCGATCTCCGCCGGCCCGCTTGCGACCTCGTGAGTGGGCGGCAGCAGCCGGGCATCTTTCCCGTAGGTCCCAGCCAGCGCCTTGGCGTCATGCTGGTTGAAAGCGGCGTCCCAGGCGGCATAGGCGGCGGTGACGTCACCTTTCGCCTTGCCTTGCGTGTCCGCTGCCAAGGCCGAACCCGGACCTACCAAGCACAACGCCAGGCCCAGAAGCGATGCGTGCAGTCTGCGCATGGGAACCTCCGTCTCGTGGAGAGGGATGCCAATTTTTGCCCTCCTGGCGGCTTGGGACAAGTCGGTACACCTGGGGCACATGCACCCGGGACGGAATTTGTCCACTGGCACAAGGGCACTATTGCGAACGCGTTTTTTGGGCTCAGCGGGCCGCCACCAGCAAAAAGTGGACTTGGGCCACGTCGCCCTGTTCAAAGTGCCACTTCTGGGTTGTGCATCTACGTCGGTTTCAGCCTTGACGAAAAGGCCCTCAAGGCTTTGCGGCAGGAGAAGCCAGCGGCTTCCCTTTTTCGACCACGTAGACGCCCAGAATTCGCGTGGGAGCGTCTCCGGCGTTATGGGCGTCGTGCACCGTACCGGCAGGTACCACAAAGGATTCACCAGCCTTGTAGACATGGGGTGGCTGGCCATCGATCAGCAGTTCGAACTGCCCCTCCTGCACGTAGCTGATCTCGTCGCCGGGGTGCGTATGGCGGCCTGCTCTGCCGTCCGGTGCAATCTCGATGCGCACCACCACCGCCTCGCGCCCAGGCACCGACACATCGGCCTTATTGATGATGGTGCGGGTCAGCCCAGTGGCTTGGGCCCAGACGCTGCCCGCGCCCGCGCACACCAGGACGGCTACCAGAGCATGGATGGAGAACCGAGTCGCTTGCATGACATGAACCTTTCTCAAGTGATGAAGACCATGGACCAGGGCGTGCGGGCGGTGTGTCAGGCCAAGACCGGCGGCAGCAGCTGCAGCCCCAGGGCTCTCTCAGCCAGCCAGAGGCTAGCCCAGATGATTGCCAGCGCCGAGCCGCCCTGCAACACGACAGGCCGGTAGTACCGGGTGTGCCGCAGCCCGAACGCCGGCAGCAGCAGCACGGCCACCAGTGCCACTTGGCCCAGTTCGACGCCGGTGTTGAAGCCGGCCAGCGCCAGGGCCAGCAAGGCGTCCGGCAGGCGCAAGCCGGTGAGCGCGCCGGCGAAACCGAAGCCGTGCACCAGGCCAAAGCCGAAGGCCGCGCACCAACGGTGGCGGGCCAACCGGGGCCGCAGGTTGTCCAGCGCGGCCAGCAGCACCGACGCGGCGATGGCCGACTCCACTGCCCGCGACGGCAGCCGCACCATTTGCAGCACCCCCAGCGCCAGTGTTAGTGAATGCGCCAGCGTGAATGCGGTGACGACCTTGAGCGTGTCGCGCAGCACGTCGACCAGGCGCTGCCTGGGGTGCCAGCGCCCCTGCTCGTGCCACAGCACTGCCGGCAGCAGCAGTGCGGCCAGGAACAACAGGTGGTCCTTGCCCTGGGCGATGTGGGCCATGCCGTCGCGCACGAAAGCCCGGAACAGCGGCCCGCGCGCCGGCTCCGCCAGCGTGAAACGCAGCTCCCTGTGCCGCGCATCCAGCAAGCCGAGCTGGCTGCGGGCCGCATCGCGCAAGCGCACGACGTGCTGGCCTACGGTGGCATCGTCAACGGGCGCGACGTCGCGCAGCTGCAGCTCGCCCAGGCCTCGGGGCGCACAGCGCAGCGAGAAGCGCAGCACGAGGTAGTTGCGGTCCTCGTGTGCACGCACCGTCGCGCCGGCGGGCTCGCAGTCGCGTCCGTCGCGCGCCAAGCGCAGCGACGCCAGCACGGCTGCGGCGACGGCGTCGCCATGGCGTGTCAGCCACTCGCTGCGGTCCGCATCGCTTGCGGGAGCGGCGTCCAAGCCGGCGGCGCGCGCGCCCGCGGCCAGCGACAG
The DNA here is from genome assembly GCA_023410975.1 of Pseudomonadota bacterium. Taxonomy (GTDB): domain Bacteria; phylum Pseudomonadota; class Gammaproteobacteria; order Burkholderiales; family Burkholderiaceae_C; genus Azohydromonas. Next base: position 9,050 of record JAEYPG010000010.1, on the reverse strand, counting down.
GATCCATTCGCCACGCACGCCTTGGCCCGTCACGTCCAGACCCAGGAAGCCGTCGCCACCGATATGAGCCCACGCTGGCACCGCCATCGCACCGGCCAGTGCCATCACCAGCAGTGCAGCCAGCACGAGCGCCGGGCATGGCGTCCGTACGGCCCAGGGGGTGCCGCTGCGCATGGGGACTACTTCTTCAGCCACTGCGTGCCGGTGGGCCCGATGCCGGAGTCCTGGAACACCACTGGTCCGTCCTTGGCCAGCACATAGTGCGGCACCCCGGCCTGCATGACCATGAACGAGCCGGCGCTGAGCTTGCGCGCGGTTTCGGGCTTGAAGTCCTGTCCCACGCCGGCGTAGAGATCGCCCGAGAGGATGGTGAAGTAGCGGGTGTCCGGGTGGGTGTGCGGCGGGATCACACTGCCCGGTGCCATGCGCACGCGCAGCTCGTAGAGCCCAGGCTTGTCGGCGGCGCCGCAGAGGAAGGCGACGTCCACGCCCGGTGCGGGTGCCAGTGGCTTCCAGGTGACCTGCTCCGGGGTGGTGACGGGGGGCGCTTCCTGCGCTTGGACACCGAGCATGGCAGCACAGCACGCCAGCGCGGCGGGAACGGTTCTGAGGACCAGCATGAGCAGCCTCCTTCGCGACAGTTGCACGCGGCAAAGGCGGTCTGCACGAAGAGCCCGTACCGACCGCCACCACAGCCAGGATGCGCGGCGCCAGCACACCGATGGCATACCGATTGGCGTCAGGTTTTCAGGTCCGATCCTCCAGGCTATGCCCCAGCGCCTGGCTTGCTGGCGAGGGGCGCCGCCCCGCGCCGGCAAGCGCCCGGCACAGGCGTTGGTACAGCGCCCTGCCTTCAACCCGGCGGCCGGCAGCCAGGTGGCGCTGCATCAAAGCCTGGTAGGGCGCCTCGGCCAGGGCATCGGCCTCAATGGCGCGCAGGCCGCACGCCAGCGCATCGGCGTGAGCGCCGTCGCGCTCCAGCCGTTCGATCTGTGCCACGACGAGATGCGCGAAGCGCGCCCGCAGCTGCTCGCGTGCGGCATCGCTCCACGGCGCCTCCTCCTGCGAGGGCAGCAAGGGGCCGCGGTACAGTGCCAGGGCGTGCTGCGCAGCGGCGGCGGCTTGTGTGTCTTGCACCTGCGCCGCTAGCGCCTGCGCGCACAGCCGCTCGAACGCCCAGGCGTCCACCCAGCAGCGGCACGGCTCCAGGCTCACCGCTCCCTCGTGCAGCCGCACGGTCTGCGGCGCCCCGAGGATGCGGCGCAGCCGGTACAAAGCCGCTTCCAGCGCCTGGTGGGCGGCGTCGCCTTCGAGCTCCGGCCACAGCAAGTCTTCCAGCCGCTGCACGGCCACCTCCTCGCCGCCAAAGGCGACCAGCGCCTTCAACAGGCCGATCACGCGCCTGGGCACCTTGTGCGTGAAGACCAACGGGCGGCCTTGCACTTGCAACTCGAAGCCGCCCAGAACTCGTACCTTCACCGGCCAGGGCCAGGCCTGTGAGGCCTCGCCGGGCGGTGCCATGCCGAGCCCTTGCGCCACCTCCGCCACAAAGCGCGGCTCAATGTCCAGCGTCAGGGCCCGGGCGCACAGCACACCGGCGTCCTCGTGCAGCAGCCAGGGCGTATGGCGCAGGTTCATCTCGCGTGCGAGCCGCCAGCCCCGGGCCAGCGCCGAGGCGGCCTGCTGCGCGTCGGGGGCCATCAGGGCCTCCAGCAGCGCGCCTTGGCTGTCGAGCACTCGGTTGCCCAGCTCGCCAGCCAGGCGCCGCAGGGCTGCGAGGTCCTCCCTGGCCTGCGCCGCATCGCCCTGGGCCCAGGCGACGCGGGCGCGCAGGTGCAGGCAGCGCGCGTAGGTCACCAACCAGCCCGAGGCCGCAGCCAGTTCGACGGCCAGCGCGGCGTGCCGCTGCGCGACGGGCGCGTCGCCGCGGCACAGGGCGATCCAGGCGGCGAGATGGTGGTAGTAGATGCCCGGCGTGCCGCGCGTGACGTCGGCCTGCTGCGCGAGCTCGTCGCGCAGCCGCGCTGCCTCGTCAAGGTCGCCACCCATCAGCGCGGCGCGCCCGCCGTGGAAACGCAAAAAGCTGTTCCAGGTCGCGATGCCGGTTTCGCGCGAGCGCGCCAGGCCCTTGCGCATGGTCTCCAGCGCCGCATCCATCTCGCCCGCTTCGACCTGGTAGATGATGCGGCCCAGGTGGCTGAAGCTCTCGGTGAAGGCCGAGAGGTTGCGCACGCGGTCGGCGGCATCGAGCAGCAGCCGCGCCTGCAGCAGGTGGCCGCGCTGCGTCTCGTAACTCACCGCAAGGTAGGCCAGGTAAACGCGCTGACCCGCGTCGGCACCAGCGGACAGGCCCAGCGTCACCGCCCGGTCCCGCCAGCGCCCGTAGTGCGGATGGCGCGGACGGCGGTGCCACAGTGCCACGAACATGCCGTACACGAAGGGATATTCAATGTCCTCGCAGGGAAAGCTGTCGTCGTGGCGCAGCAGCTCGTCGGCCACGTCTATCCAGTGGTCCAGCCGGTGCAGCGGGGCATGAGGGTTGAAGCGTATGGCCTGCACCACGCGCGCCCAGGCCAGCAGCTGCCCGGCGCGCTCGCCCGTGCTCCCGAAAAGATCGAAAGCCCGTGTGCACACCCGCTCGCTGCGCGCGGGATCCACAGCCAGCAGCGCGTGGCCCTGCCAGTACGACAGCCAGGCATCGCACTCCACGTGCGGCGCGGGCATGGCATCCAGCCAGCGCAGCAGCAGCTCGTGCCGGCCTTGGGCGATCAACCCCGGCGCGGCGTGGCGCACCAGGCGCGCCAAGCCGTCCCAGTCGCCCACGTGCTCCAGCAGCTCGACGGCGGCGTCCCACTGGCTGTCCTGCTCGAGGATCGCCGCGGCGCGCTGCGCCAAGACTTGGCGCTCGATCGCCGGGAGGCTGCGGGCCGCCTGGTCCAGCAGGAAGGCACGGAACAGGGCGTGGAAGTGGTACGACAGCCCGGGGTTAAGACGCCGGTCGGTGAACAGGTGGCGCCGGTACAGCGCCTCCAGCAGCGGACCGGCATGGCCGGCCCCGCTCAGGGCTTGGACCTGTTCCGGCGAGGCGTGCGGCAGGTAGGCCGCGCGCATGAGCGTGTCGCGGTCGGCGGCCGACACCTGCTCGAAGATCAGGCCGGCGATGTAGTTGAAGACTTGCTGCATCGTCTCGCCCTGGCGGATGTGGTTGACGCTGCCGGTCTGGTGGTAACGCTCCAGCATCAGCACCACACCGGCGGCCCAGCCCTCGCAGGTGGCCACCAGCTCGTGCAGCACCGCGGCGTCCAGGCCCGGACGGCTGGCCAGTGCCAAGGCGCGCGCTTCCTCGTCCGTCAGGCGCAGCTCCTGCCAGTCCAGGCGCGCCAGGCGCTGCCCGGCCACCAACGCGGCAAACGCGGGCGGTGGCTCGTCGCGGCTGATCAGTACGAGGTTGGCCCCCGGCCCCAGCTCCTGGGCGGCTTCGCACAGCATGGCGTGCAGCGGTGCCTGCGAGCCCACGGCCTGGTAGTTGTCGAACACCAGCAGGGCACCAGGCGGCAGGGCCTCGAACAGCTCGCGGAACCAGCGCCGCGTGAAGCCTGCCAGGTCGCCCCGCACCTCGGCGCTGAGCAAGGGCAGGCGCAGGCGGCGCCGCGGCAAGGCGGCCGTCGCGGCTCGGCGCAAGTAATAGAAGCACGTGGCGGGATCTGCGTCGCCGCCATCGAGTTGCATCCACAGCGTCGTCGCGCCACGGGCTTGCGCATAGCCGGCCACCAGCGTGGTCTTGCCCGCGCCCGGCGGTCCGATGACGGCTATCAGCGGGTGCCGGCGCAACTCGTCGAGGCGGCGGTAGATTCGTTCCCTGGGCACGGCGGCATACAGCTCAGGCCGGGTGAGCTTGGCAAGGCTCGGCAGCGCTGATTTGGCAGCGGCCATGGGAGAGCCTCAGCGTCAGGTTTGTGCGAACGGCAACCAACGACGGGCTATCAGCTGCCCGGAGGTTCGGCTTATTCCACTCGGCGGCATCGCGCGTGCCTGAGATGGTAGCGAATCCAGCTTGGTCCTGAACAACGGGCGTGGCCTCGATAAAGCAAATAACCACTCAACGCCCGACGACTGCAAGTCACTGCGCGCGCGCTCGCCCTTCTGGGCCCAAGCAAGGCGCCCACCGTCACTGTCTTCAGGGATTTTTTGCGCCAGTGCACCGGCGCCGAAGTACAGCCCGTAGCAACTGGGCTGGGTGGAAAGTTTGATGCTCGTGGGCTGGTTCGTCCTGGTGGTGTCAGCACCATGTCGTTATTGTTCAGTCGGAGCGCCGGCAGGCGCGTTCAAACCAAAGCGGGCTCGTCAGCCGCTTCTGCATCCGCGTGCACTTGAGCCTTGCGGGTGCCCTTGGCCATATACATACGCTTATCCGCGGCGTGCAGTAGCGCGTCCATGTCGTCGCCATCCTCATGCAGCATGGCAACGCCGACGGAAGCACCGATGCAGACATCCACGTTTTCCGCCAGCTGGATGGGATGCCGCAGACGTGCGCAAGTGCGCCGTGCGATAGCGTCAGCCTCCTGGCGCGAGGCTACACAAGGCAGCACGGCGATGAACTCATCCCCGCCGACACGCGCAACGGCGTCGCCGCTGCGGAATTGCTGCTGCAGTCGCTGCGTGACGGCCTTGAGTACTTGGTCACCTGCGGCATGGCTGTATCGATCGTTCACCAGCTTGAAGTCGTCGAGGTCGAAAACCAGCACCGCGGTATTGGGCTCGCCAGAGCGCCTCGTGCCAATCTTCGCCAACATCCTTTGCAGGCCGCGCCGGTTGAGCAGGCCGGTAAGAGGGTCCAGAAAGGCCCCGTCTTTCAACTGGTCAGCCTCCTGCTGACCTAGATGTACAAGCTGACTCGAATACCTTGTCGTCCAGAGCATGGCGACGACAAAGGCGCCGGCTACGGCCAAGAGCAGTTTTTCGGTCATGGCCATGCGCTGATCCTCGACGGCACGTCGATTTGCCAGGAGAGCCCGCTCGGTCACCTCCATCTGGTCCAGCGTTGCTCTGAGCCCGGCTGTGATGTCAAGTCTCACCTGGGCTATGGTCATCTCCCGCAGCACGGCAGGTCCCTGCTGCTGCGCGATGTCAGCCGAGACGAGATAGATACTCAGCACCTCGTCCAGATCTTTGATGACCATCTTGGCCCGTGCGCTTTGCACGGCGTTGTCGAGCGTCAGTGTCTGCAGCCGCGCAGCAGCTCGCGTCGCGCTGGCCGCGGACTTTGTGATGCGCGGCAGCATTTCTGCAGAGGGATATATGCCGTAGCTGCGCAACCAGGTGCCCGCTCGCAGTGCACTGGTACGGACCTGCTCGATTTCATCAAGCACTTGATGCGTGTGGTCCACCCGCTGACCAGCGGCCCTGTACTGCATGAGGACGGCGTACAGCGCGACGCTCATGCCGAGCACCAGCAGGAGTGCGACAAGCTGAGTGAAACGCAGGACGCGCGCAATTTTGTACAGCATGTGAATCTGGGCCAGCGACGGCAAACGAACGCCGCCCGTTCAAGTCGTTTGTTCAAGGCGATGTACAACGACCTGAGTAGGAAAAGGTGATCAAGGCGATGCACGACCGTTGGAAGCCAATAACTGCAGCCGTCCAGCGTGAATTACGTCATACGCGAGGCGCGCATTTTTCAAGGAAACCGGTCCTCACGCCTGCCTGAAAGCAAACCAACTGAGCATGTGGCTTTTTCAAATAGGGCGCTACTCCGAGGGCAGTTTCGACGCTGGGCAACTCCTACAAGCACGCGCTGGCAGCGCCTTTCCGAGCCCCCAGGGCGGCACAGTTGTACACCGCGCCAACGATTCGTGCGCAGCCCGAGGCGGTGTGGCCGCAGTGCGCCGCCGAGGGCCAGGCCCGGCGCCCGGGCGTGTTGTACGCGCCTGCAGCACGACCCATCATGAGACACCATGCACCTGTTCCTCAGCCACCAGAGTTGCAGCAAGCAACGCGTACGCCGCATTGCCCAGGGCTTGCCGCCGCACGTGAGTTGGTGGCTGGACCAGGACGAGATGCCGCCGGGCTCGGTGTTCCCGCGCCACATCGAGGACGCCATCGCGCAGAAGTGCGATTTCCTCATCGCCTTTCTTGACGTGCGCGCCCTGGACAGCGAGTGGGTGCGGCGCGAGGTTGCGCTGGGTCTGCGGCGCGAGGCCGACCTGCAGCGCACCTTCGTCATTCCCGTGCTGCTGCAGGACGTCCGAGCGCGGCTGCAGGAACTGGACCTGGCCGAGCGGCTGTACCTGCCGGGCTGGGAAGAAGATGACGATGCGCGGCTGGCGCTGGCGCTGTCTGCGCAGCTCTTTGCGCTGGCCAGCCGCATCATCGAGGGCCTGCGCGGGCTCGGGCGCCGCGGCATGCTCGATGCCTTCGCCGCGGAGCTGACGGCCTGGAAGCAGGCCGCCTTCCAGTGGCGCGCTTCCCTGGGCAACAGCATCGCGGTGCTCACCACGAACCAGGCCGCCTTCGACCATGTGCGCGAGTCGGTGGCGGCATACAACCGTGTCGCTGACGTGTTCATCCCGCACCTGGCGCTGCACCGCGACCGCATCACGGCCGCCTGGGCCTCCTACCGAGGACTGTGCGAGGACACGCGCGAGCTGGTGGGCCGCGTCGAGCAGGTGTACCGCGGCGAGATGTACCGCCTCAACGAGATCCACGAACTGGTGCACGCGGCGCTGGTGGCGCCGCCAGACGCTGGCGCGGTGGCCGCGGCCGACGTGCGGCGCAGCGCCATCCTGGCCGAAGCAGGCGCGGCGCTGGACCAGCTCTCCGAGCGCGCCACGCGGCTGCTGGCGGCGCTGGAGCGCGAGATCGCCTGATCCGCGGCACGGCGCAGGACGCGTTCAGGAGCAGCTGGCCGTTTCATTGCGGCGTTCGAGGTCGATGCTGCCCGACCCGTTGCTCAGCCGCATGCCGGAGGCGCCGACGAAGTCGCCCGTCCAGCGGTCGCCGCCCTGGACCGTGAGGCTGTCGATGCGGGTGGCGGGTATCAATGGACTGCCTGGGTCGAAAGCCACGGCGCCGTAGTTGGACACCACCACCGCCATCGTCGCAGCCCGGCGCCCGGAGCTCGTGATCTCGCAGCCCGTGGCCGCGGAGCCGGCAAAGGCAGTGAACTTGTAGCGGCGACTCGGGTTGTTCACGTCCACCCAGACGCCCGTGGTCAGGTCGGGGAAAAAGTCGTTGAACAGGTGCAGCTTGCCGTCGTCGGAAACCAGTTCGTTGACGGACGCATACTGCCCACTGAAGCAGCTGCCGATCGTCACCCGGCGTCCTTCGACCCGGCCAGAGGCGTCGTTGCAGTTGGGAAGCTCTCCGCTGGCCTTGATGGCGTAGCTGGTACCGAAGAGCACTGGAGCGGGCACACCGGTGTTGGGGTCCGGGGGCGCATCCACCGCCAGCGTCAAGGCACAGGGCTGGCCGCCGCAATCCACCGGCTGAAAGCCCGCCACCTGGGGATCGTCCTGGAAGTACTGCCCGCCCCCGGTACCCAGGAAACCGACGACGGCAGATTCCAGCGCCCCGCCGCCACAGCCTGCGAGCAGGGCCACCGTGGCGGCCGCGGCGCGCTGGCGCCACTGGACCGTGCAAGGCCGAAGACGACGCAGACAGGGACGGTCTTGTTGCTCGTGCATGGCAGTCCTCGCAGGAAGATGAGTGCTGCAAGCATGCCCAGCCTTGGCACCGCCAACCAGTGCCGAACGGCATGGCGGCATTGACAAGTGCGAGCCTCACCAGCACGACGTTGACAACCTGATGCGGCTGTTCGTCGCACCAGGTACCGCAGCAACCCGTTTCGATCAGGAAGGCGCTGAGCCGCGTGACGGTGCTGATGGCGGCTTCGCCAGGACACCAGCCGCTGGCGCCGCCTGTTCAGCGCACGGGTGGCAGGGCCGCGGCGCTCGCCGGCATGAGGGCGAACAGCAGGTTGGCATTGCGGATGCCGCTGGCGATCTCCTGGGGCCCCAGCCAAGTCTCGACCGGGCCGCCTTCCAGCCACCCGCGGTGCTCATAGCGCAGCAGCCGGCCGTCCTGCGTCAGGGCCAGCACCACGCCTTCGCCCGGGAAGCAGACCTGCGCGAATTCAGCCCAGCCGCTGCCCACATCAGCATGGCCCTGCCACCCCAGGGAGCCGTCCGCAAAGCCCAGATGGCGGTACCAGCGCAGCGTCCCGTCGGGCAGCACGCCATAGATCACGCCCTGGCCGGCGCCAAATACACGCGCGAACTGGGTCCAGCCGGAGCCCACCGCATGACCACCACTCCACGCGCCGGCGCCACCGTCCAGGAACGCACCATGGCGGTACCAGCGCAAGGTGCCGTCGGGCTCGATGCCGTAGAGCACACCGTCGCCGCCGGCAAAGGCGTGGCTGAACCGCTCCCAGCCGCTGCCCACGTCCTGAGGGCCCTGCCAGACGAAGCTGCCGTCGTTGAAGCCGTCATGGCGGTACCACTTGAGGACGCCGTCCTGCGCCACCGCAAAGAGGGCCGCGCCACCCGCCGGCACGACTTGGCGGAACTGCGCCCAACCCGTGCCACAGGCACGCGGCCCCATCCACGCGGCCGCCTCGCCTGAGCGCGCAGCGCGGTGCGCCAGCCACACCAGCTGGCCGTCGGCGGCGACGGTGTAGAGCGTCAGCGGCGTGGGCACCGGGCCGACGGGAAACGTGCCGATGAACGGCTGGGGTTCGCGCACGCTGGTGCGCCCGTCCTCGGCGCAGGCGATCACGCCGCGCTCGAAGCGCTGCGCGCGGCCCGCACCGTCGGCCATCTCCGCCTCCACCGGGTAGCCCAGCGCACTGCGCTCCCAACCCAGGCGCGCCCAGTGGGCGCGGATGGCGCCGTAGACCTCGACAGCGCCGGTGGCAGCGGTCCAGTAGATGGAGGCCTCGGGGTCCCCTTCGAACTGCAGCGCCCGGAAATGGTTGAAGCGCCCGAGGCCGTCGGGCGTGGCGAGCTCGTCGGTGATGGGGTAGCCGTAGCGCTCGGCGCCCAGCGCCAGCC
>JAEYPG010000129.1 GCA_023410975.1 Pseudomonadota bacterium | reverse complement strand
CCAGCCTGGGCACGGCCGACCTCAACGCGCTGGGCACGTCGCAGTTCGCCGCGCTGGGCACGGGGCAGGTGGCGGCGCTGACGACGGCGCAGGTAGCGGCGCTGGAGACGGCGGACCTGGCGGCGCTGACCACGGCGGCGGTGCGCTCGCTCAACACGGCGCAGTTGGCCGTGCTGACCACGGACAGGCTCAATGCACTGGGCACGGAACACTTCGCTGCGCTCACCAGCGCGCAGGTGGCGGGGTTGACCACGGCGCAGATCGACAAGCTCGAGAGCGCGGACCTGCGCGCGCTGTCCACGGCTTCGATCAAGGCGTTGTCGGCCGAGCAGCTCACGGCATTGGGTGCGAACCAGCTCGACCAGCTCACCACGGCACAGGTGGCCGCACTGACAACAGTGCAGCTCGCCGGTCTGGGTACGGCCGATCTCAATGCGCTGACCGGTACGCAGTTCGCTGTGCTGTCCACCGCGCAGGTGTCGGCGTTGACGACGGCACAGCTCAACGCGCTTGTCAGCGACGATCTGCAAGCCTTGAGCACGGCGGGCATCAGGGCGCTGAACGACGCTCAACTGGCCGCACTGGGCAGCGACCAGCTCGATGACCTCACGGCGGCGCAGTTCGCTGCGCTGCTGCCGACGCAAATCGGGAACCTGAGCACGGCCGACTTCCGGGCCTTGACTGCCGGACGCACGGCCTCGCTCAGCGTCGCGCAGGTCACGGCATTGACGACGGCACAGCTCGATTCGTTGAGCTCCGTCGACGTGCAGGGCTTGAGCACCGCAGCGATCCGGGCCTTGAACGCGTCCCAGCTTGCGGCGCTGGGCGCCGACCAGCTCGACGACTTCACCGTCGCACAGGTGGCGGCGCTGAGCACGGCGCAGATTGCCGGCCTGGCCACGGCCGATCTCAACGCCTTCAAGGCCGAGCACTTCGCGGTGTTGACGACTGCCCAGGTCGCGGCGCTGACGGTCGGCCAGATTGCCGCGCTGGAGACGCAGGACTTCGCGGCACTGAGCACCGCCTCCATCAAGGCGCTGACTGGTGACCAAGTGGCCGCCTTGACAACCGGCTCGATCGCGGCGCTCAACGGCGTACAGGCGGCGGCGCTGGAGACGGCGGACCTGGCACGGTTGTCCATGACCCAAGTCCAGGCGCTCAATGCCAACACGGCTGCGTACGACGCGTTGAGCACTGCACAGATCGCGGCCTTGCCGGCAGCCTCGCCGGTGGTGCTGGACCTGGACGGCAACGGCGTGAAGACGCTGGCGGCCAGCCATGGCGTGCAGTTCGACGTCGACGGTGCCGGCGTGAGGCATGGGGGCTGGGTCGGCGCGGGCGACGGTCTGCTGGTGATGGACCGCAACGGCGACGGGACCATCAACGACGGCAGCGAGCTGTTCGGCGCAGGCACGCTCACGCCTCAGGGCACGCGAGCCGGCAATGGCTACATCGCCATGGCGCTGGAAGACAGCAACCATGACGGCGTGCTCAGTGCCCTGGACGCGAACTGGGACCACCTGCGCCTCTGGGTGGACGCCAACCACGACGGCAAGACCGACGCTGGCGAGTTGCGTAGCCTGTCGGAGTTCGGTGTGGCCTCGATCGACCTGCATGCCCAGACCGGCACCGCCATGGACAACGGCAACCTGCTGGGCTTGGTGTCGAAGTGGACGGCGACGGACGGTTCGCAGCACGCGGTGGCCGACGTGTGGTTCGCCCGCGACCATGCGGTTGCACCGGCCCCGGCGCCCGCGCTGCCCAGCGCCGACGAACTGCTGGCCCCGGCGCCTGCCGCCGTGCTGCCGGACGCGGCAGCCCAGCACGGCACCGTGGCGATCAGCACCGCCAGTGCTGCGGTGAACCTGGCACCGGCCGTGCTTCCGGTGGTGCCGGAGGAGCAGCGTCACCTGCCGCTGATCTGATCGCTGGCAGGCGCCCCGGCCCCGAAAGGGCCGGGCGTGCGGCCGGCGCCCCGCGCCGGCTGGCACGCCACGCAGAACGGCCCCTTGGGGGCCGTTCCCTTTTCGCAGCCCAGGCACGCAGCCGGGGCGGCTGACCAATGTCACGCCCGGTGGCACCGGTCGGGGAAAGGGGGGAGATAGAGTCCTTTTTCCGCACATCGGCGGCGGTGGCCCTGGGGTGTACTTCGGGCCATGAATGCCATGCCGTACTCCTCTCCCGGAACCGCAGACGTTGACCCCTCCGCAAAGATCGACGCGCGGGCCTATGTGGACCCACGGGCGTCCGTGGGACCGGGATGCGTCGTCCTGGGGGGGGCGCACGTGGGCGCGGGTGTGACGCTGGAGCAGGGCGTGCATGTCGGTCCGAATGCCGTCTTTGCAGGCCTGCCCGGCGCGGCCGGCGACGGCCCGACCCTGGTGCGCTCCGGTGCATGGATCGGTGCCAATGCCACTCTCAGCACGGGACTGACCATAGGGGCACGGGCACTGGTTCGACCAGGGGCGGTGGTCACGCGTTCGGTACCGCCGGCGGCCATCGTGGAAGGCAATCCCGCCAGCATCGTGGGTTATGTGGGCATGGCCGAGCAGGCGGCCGTTGCGCCCTTCGTGGCCGAGCCGCCTGGGCGGCGGCCGGCGGTGCAGCCTCTGCCGGTCAAGGACGTGACGCTGCATCACTTCCCCGTGATTCCAGACCTTCGCGGCCAGCTCACCGTGGGCGAGTTCGACCGGCAGGTGCCGTTCAAGCCGCTGCGCTACTTCCTGGTGTACGGCGTGCCCAGCCGCGAGATCCGCGGCGAGCACGCGCACAAGGAATGCCACCAGTTCCTCATCTGCCTGCGCGGCAGCTGCGCGGTGGTGGCCGATGACGGCCGCAACAAGGCCGAGGTGGTGCTGGATACGCCCGATCGCGGCCTGTACCTGCCGCCCATGACCTGGGGCATCCAGTACAAGTACACGCCCGACGCGATGCTGCTGGTGTTTGCCTCGCACCACTACGACGCGGCCGACTACATCCGCGAGTACGACACCTTCCTGAAGGCTGTGCAGTCATGGGCGGTGCCGGCATGAGCGAGACGGGCGCCTTCATACATGCACTGGCCGACGTTCAAGCCGCTGACATCGGACCTGGCAGCCGGGTCTGGCAGTTCTGCGTCGTGCTCGCGGGCGCGCGCATCGGCCGCGACTGCAACATCAACGCCCAGTGCCTCATCGAAGGTGACGTGGTTCTGGGCGACCGCGTCACGGTCAAGTCGGGCGTGCAGCTCTGGAACGGGCTGCGCGTCGAGAACGACGTGTTCATCGGCCCGAACGTCACCTTCGCCAACGACAAGTACCCGCGCTCGCGTCGCCCGCCGCCGGTGTTCGCCACGACGGTGCTGCGCCGCGGCGCTTCCATCGGTGCCAATGCCACCATCCTGTGCGGGGTGGACATTGGCGCCGGCGCCATGATCGGCGCCGGCAGCGTGGTGACGCGCGACGTGCCTGCAGGCGAGCTGTGGGTCGGCAATCCTGCGCGCCGCCGTGGCATGGCGCCGCGCCTGGCTGAATGCAGCGCCGTGGAGGGCGGTCAATGATTCCTTTCCTGGACCTCAAGGCCATCAATCTGGCCCAGCGCGACGAGCTCGTAGCGGCCTTCGAACGCGTGCTCGACTCCGGCTGGTACGTCATGGGGCAGGAGCTGCAGCAGTTCGAGGCCGAATACGCCGGCTACTGCGGCGCGCAGCACTGCGTTGGCGTGGGCAACGGCCTGGATGCACTGGTGCTGGCGTTGCGCGCGCTGGACATCGGCCCTGGCGACGAGGTGCTCGTCCCGGCCAACACCTACATCGCGACCTGGCTGGCGGCCAGCCACGTCGGCGCCACGCCCGTGCCGGTGGAGCCGGACCCCGAGACCTGCAACCTCGACCCGGCGCGGCTGGAGGCCGCCATCACGCCGCGTACCCGCGCCGTGATGCCGGTGCACCTGTACGGCCAGCCGGCGGACCTCGACCCCATCCTGGCCCTGGCGCGCCGCCATGGGCTCAAGGTGGTGGAGGACGGCGCGCAGGCGCATGGTGCCCGCTACAAGGGCCGCCGCCTGGGGGCCCACGGGGACATGGTGGCCTGGAGCTTCTACCCCGGCAAGAACCTCGGCGCGCTGGGTGACGGCGGCGCCGTCACCACCGACGACGCCGCGCTCGCAGAGCGCGTGCGCACGCTGCGCAACTACGGCTCGAAGGTGAAGTACCACAACGAGGTGATAGGCACCAACTCGCGGCTGGATGAGCTGCAAGCCGCGCTGCTGCGGCCGAAGCTGCGCACGCTCGACGAGTTCAACCGTCGCCGCGCAGCCGTGGCGGCGCGCTACCTTGAAGGCCTGGCCGGCGTGCCCGGATTGGGACTGCCCACGGTGGCGGACTTCGCCGAGCCGGTGTGGCACCTCTTCGTGGTGCGCCATGCCCGGCGCGACGCGCTGGCGCAGCGGCTGGCCGCCGCGGGCGTGGGCACCGTCATCCACTATCCCGTGGCGCCGCACTTGCAGCCCGCTTATGCCGCGCTGGGCCTGGCCCGCGGCACGCTTCCCATCTCCGAACGGCTGCATGAACAGGTGTTGAGCCTGCCCATCGGCCCAACACAAAGCCTGGACCAGACCGATGCCGTCATCGCCGCCGTGCGCGACGCGGCGTCCGCGCTGGGCTGAAGTACCGCCCCATGCAGATCACCACGCTGATTCCGGCCTACAAGACCCAGTACATCCCCGATCTCCTCAACGGGCTGAGGCTGCAGACCTCGCCCGCGGGCAGGGTCATCATTTCCGACGACAGTCCCGACGGCATCTTCCGCCGCACCCTGTACTCGCCGCCCTATGCGCCGCTGCTCGAAGGGCTGGACATCGAGTTCCACGAGGGGCCGCGCAACGGCGCCTACGAGAACGTCAAGCATCTGGTGCGGCTGTGGAACGGCCGCAGCGAGCTGGTGCACATCCTGTTCGACGACGACGTGCTCTACCCCGAGTTCTACGAGCGCCACCTGCTCGCGCATGCCTCGGGCGGTTTCTCCTGTTCCGTGAGCCGGCGCTGGCAGGCCAGCGAGGCGGGCATGCCCGTCGCCGGGCAGCCGGTGCCGCCGGCCATCCAGAACCACCCCCACCGCATGCTGTCGCTCGACGACGGCGTGCTCTTCATGACGACCACGGCCGACTGCAAGAACTGGCTGGGGGAGTTCTCCAACGCCGTGTTCCGCGCCGATTGCGCCGACCTGCTGCTGCAGCCGCGCTTGGGCACGGTGTCTTACGCCGGGCTGTGGGACCTGGGCGCCTTCCTGGCGGCCAGCACGCGGCGGCCGTTGTGCCATATCCAGGACCACCTGGGCTACTTCCGCCTTGGGCCCGCACAGAACTCGTCCAAGGCCGACAGCCCGTACATGAAGGCCGCGATCCTGGGTTATGCGGCGTTGACGCTGGGCGGCCACCTGCAGGGACGCCTCAGCGCCGAGCAGGCCCGCTCGTGCTGGGCCAAGGTGGGGCCGGTGGTGGCGCTGCACTGGGGCCGCCAGGCCGACGTGGCACCCCTCGTGCCGCTGGTCATGGCCATGGCCCGGGGCGAGCCGCAGGCACAAGCGCAGTTCCTGGAGGCATGGCATGGCTTCCTGGAATCGCACGGTTTCCTGTGATGGCCACGCTCCTGCCCCGCCTGGAGCGCTGGAAGGCGCTGATTTCCGCCAGCCCGCCACTGCAGCTCGACACCTGGGTGCGCGCGCTGCTCGTGCACTACTTCTTCCACGTGTCCGACCGCCACACGGTCCAGGTCGATGCGGCGGAGGGCAAGCCGCGCGTGGTGAACCTGCTCGCGCCCACCGTCTTCAAGGGCCAGGGGCGCATCCGGCTGGGCGCGACGACCGTCTTCGGGGTGCCGCGCTCTCCCGGCAGTTGCAGCTGCACCTACGTCGAGGCCCGCACGCCCCAGTCGCTGATCGAGATCGGCGAGGGCACCGTGATCAACAACCGTGCGGTCATCCTGTCCGAAGGCGCCACCATCCGCATCGGCCAGCGCTGCCTGATCGGCTTCGATTTCCAGGTGCTCGATTCCAACGCGCACCAGCTCGCCCTGGGGCAGCGCCACTTGCCGGACCAGTCGCCGCGCGACGTCGTCATCGGAGACGACGTCTTCATCGGCAGCCGTGTGACGCTGCTCAAGGGTTGCCACATCGGCCGAGGCTCCATCGTCTCGGCTGGTGCCGTGGTGCCGCCGTCATTCGTCGCACCGCGAGGTTCCGCCACGGCCGGTATCGACCTCTGGCAGGCCATCACCGCAGACCGGCGCCATGTGGTGGAGGCCGTTGACGACTCGCGCAACGCGCACACGCTGCGCCTGGCCGACACGTTCTGATCCCTCGGCCGCCTGTGTAACGCGCCGGCTCCGAAGGGAGCCGGTCGCCACTCACTCCAGCGCGGCCGCCACCCCGGCGCCCAGCGACCACAGCAGCGCCGTGGCCTGCTGGGCATCCAGCAGCGCGTTGACCCGCGTGACCTGCAGGTTGTGGTACTCGCTTTCGGCGGAGATCACGTCGAACAGCGAGCGCCGGCCCAGCTGCTGCCATTGCTGCAGCGTGGCCTCGCGCAGGCGCTGGCTGCCCTGCAGCACCTCGGCGCTGGCCTGCGCGCGCTCGAAGGCGGCGCGGGCCTGCTCGTGCGTCTCGGCCACGCGCTGCAGCCG
>JAEYPG010000488.1 GCA_023410975.1 Pseudomonadota bacterium | reverse complement strand
GGCTGGCGGCTGGGGCGGCACAGCTCGGCCAGCGCCCCTTCCGCCAGCGACGCGCTCATGCCCCACTGGGCCCAGGACGACACGACGCTGGGCGTGCGTACCGGCAGCGCCGGGCGCGCATGCAGCTCGCCGTGGAGCTCGGTGTGGCTGCGCGGCAACCAGGCGGCGGGGACCTGCGCGCTCGATGCAGGCAAGGCGGGCGGAGACTCGGTCAGGGTGTTCATGCGCTTCAAGGGACTGCCAGCGTGCCAATGTAATGGGCGCGCCTGACCGGCTCCCGACGATTCTTGTCAAGAGGGCGCACCAGGGCGACGCTTACACTGGCGGGCTCTTAACTGCCTGCACACTGCAACCGAGGGACATGGAGCTGTTGGCTAGCCTGCTGGCATTGGTGGGCGCGTACCTGCTGGGGTCGCTGTCCTTTGCCGTGATCGTGAGCCGGCTCATGGGCCTGTCGGACCCGCGCAGCTACGGATCGAAGAACCCCGGGGCCACCAACGTGCTGCGCTCGGGCAACCGCAAGGCCGCGGCGCTGACGCTGCTGTTCGATGCGCTCAAGGGCACCGCCGCGGTGCTCATCGTCCAGGCCCTGGCGCCGCGCCTGGGCTTCTCGGACACCACCGTCGCCTTCGCCGGCCTGGCGGCCTTCCTGGGCCACCTCTGGCCGGTGTTCTTCCACTTCAAGGGCGGCAAGGGCGTGGCCACGGCGCTGGGCGTGCTGCTGGCGCTCAACCCGCTGCTGGGCCTGGCGACGCTGGCAACCTGGCTGGTCATTGCGTACTTCTTCCGCTACTCGTCGCTGGCGGCCATCGTCGCGGCGCTGTTCGCCCCGTTCTACGAGCTGCTGATCTGGGGCGCGAGCCCCACGGCGCTGGCCGTCGCGGTGATGGGGCTGCTGCTGGTCTGGCGCCACAGCGGCAACATCAAGAAGCTGATGGCCGGCACCGAGAGCCGTATCGGCCAGAAGGCCGCCGCGCCGGGCGCGCATGCCGCACCCGGATACCACCCCGGCCCCGCGCATCCCCACGCGCCGGGCAAGCACCGCAACAAGCACAAAGGAGCGAAGTAATGGTCCAACGCTACGACGTCGGTTCCCGCCTGTCGGAGATGGCCGTGCACAACGGCACCGTGTACCTGGCCGGCCAGGTGCCCACCGACGCCACCCAGGACATCGCCGGCCAGACCCGGCAGGTGCTGGACCAGATCGACGCGCTGCTGGCGCGCGCCCACACCGACAAGAGCCGCCTGCTGATGGTGCAGATCTTCCTGGCGGACCTGGCGGACTTCCCCGGCATGAACGCCGTCTACGACCAATGGGTGGCCGAAGACAACGCGCCCCCGCGCGCCACGGTGCAGGCCCAGCTCGCCAACCCGGCGTGGAAGATCGAGATCGTGGCGACGGCGGCGCTCTGAGCCGCCGGCTTCCCCGCTGAATGAACGACGGCCGCCTGGTGGGCGGCCGTTTCGTTTTGCGGCTTGGCCGCCTGGGTCAGAAATCCAGCCCCAGTGCCGATGCGTCGCCCCGACCTTGCCGCACCAGCACGGGCTCGTCGCCGGAGAGGTCGATCACGGTGGTGGGCGCCATCGGGCAGGCGCCCGCGTCCAGCACGGCCTCGACCTGCTTCTGCAGCCGCTCGCGGATCTCCTGCGGGTCGTTCAGCGGGTCGTCGTCGCCGGGCAGGATCAGCGTGGTCGCCAGCAGCGGCTGGCCCAGCTGCTCCAGCAGCGCCTGCGTCACGCGGTGCTCGGGCACGCGCAGGCCGATGGTGCGCCGCGAGGGATGGCTCAGCCGGCGCGGCACCTCCTTGGTCGCTTCCAGGATGAAGGTGAAGGGCCCCGGCGTGGCCAGCTTCAGCAGCCGGTACTGCTGGTTGTCCACCCGGGCGTAGCTGGCGAGCTCGGAGAGGTCGCGGCACAGCAGCGTGAGGTGGTGCTTCTCGTCCACCTGCCGGATGCGGCGCAGCTTCTCCGCCGCCGCCTTGTCGTCCAGGTGGCACACCAGCGCATAGCTGGAGTCGGTGGGCACGGCGCAGACGCCGCCGCCGTGCAGCATCTGCGCCGCCTGCTTCAGCAGCCGCGGCTGCGGGTTCTCGGGGTGGAGTTCAAAGTATTGGGACATGCTTTTTGTTGTCGATTCCGCTCGGGCTGAGCCTGTCGAAGCCCTGCGGCCCGGCCAGGCTGTCGGCCCTTCGACAAGCCTGTCCTGAGCTTGTCGAAGGGCTCAGGGCGAACGGAAAGAGGTTTGCGTCAGGGCGTGTGCACCCGCTCGGCCAGCATCTCCCACACCGGGATCAGCTTGGGCGGCAGCAGCGGCAGGGTGCCGAGGTCGGTATGGCTTTCGTCGGGGCTGTGGAAATCGCTGCCGCGCGAGGCGTAGAGGCCCAGCTCCAGCGCCAGGTCGGCGTACTTGCCGTATTCGTCAGGGCGGTGGCTGCCGGTGACGACCTCCACCCCCTCGCCGCCCTGCGCCTTGAACTCGCTGAAGAAGGCGTGCTCTTCCAGCGGCGTGAAGTGGTAGCGCCCGGGATGCGCGATGACGGCCATGCCGCCGGCGCCGCGCACCCAGCGCACCGCGTCGGCCAGCGTGGCCCAGCGGTGCGGCACGTAGCCGGGCTTGCCCTCGGCCAGGTAGTGGCGGAACACCTCCGGCGTGCTGGCGCACACGCCGGTCTCCACCAGGAAGCGCGCGAAGTGCGTGCGCGAGACCAGTTCGGGATTGCCCGCGTACTTCAGCGCGCCGTCGTAGGCGCCTTCGATGCCCACCGCCGCCAGTGCCTGCGCCATCTCGCGCGCGCGCTGGCCCCGCCCGCCGCGCGTGGCCGCCAGGCCCTCGCGCAGCGCCGGGTCGTCGATGTCGAAGCCCAGCCCGACGATGTGCACCGTCTTGCCGGCAAAGGTCACCGAGATCTCCACGCCGCTGAGGTAGGGCATTCCCAGCTCCAGCGC
>JAEYPG010000486.1 GCA_023410975.1 Pseudomonadota bacterium | reverse complement strand
TGGGCTGCTTCTCGCTGCGCGTGAGACGTCATGTCCTCGTGGGTAGTGCTTGCCATGGCAGCTCTCCAGGCGACAGGTCGCTGCTGACTATGCGCCAAAAGCAATACCCCCAACTACAACTGTAGGGCTAAGCGTAAGAGGGGAGTGTCCCAGCGAGTCATCTAGGCTCATAGCCTGGGCAGGCTGTAGCACACGATCTACTGAGGAGTCCCACGCAGGTAGCCGAGACGGTGCAGTATCACCCGGGGGCGGCAAGCCTTCTGCATGTACGTGCCGCCTCATAGGTCTGCTCGTGCTTGCCAGGGAACTCAGTCCTGCAAGGGCTTTGCTTCGCTGGCGCACCTTCATGCCCAGTTCCTCGAGCTGGCCGTCGGTGTTGACGCCCACAGCCGTTAGTACAACAGCTCCGCATCACGATGCGCTCGGCCTTCCAGATCTTGATGGATATGGCCCTGCCCGAAAGGTTTGGCTATTTGCCCTCGTTGGCATGCCTCACGGATTCGCTCACGCGCTGGTCGAACTCGGCGCACAGCTGGCTGCCCTGGCTCTTGGCGACGCCGCTCACACCCAGCACCTTTCAACTTATCCACTGGACGCGTGGAGATGCTCTGCATGTAGGCTTCTTGGACCATGGCGGCCAAGGCCACTCGGCGGCGTGCTGGGGTTCCATGAGCCCGGAGAACTGGCTGCCATGGCGCAGCTTGGGGAAAACTCTTCTGGCCCTGCACGGTGTTTCCATAGTGCGGTTGCGGCAGCCATTGCGCTGTTGAGTCGCTCGCCGGGCTTTTTCCCGGCGTGGCCCAACCCGCAGCGTGCCTCAACCTCATCCGGCTTCACGATGGCTACTTCCGCTTCTCAGGGTCGCCACACAGTAAATCGCTTCGCGCTTCGCCTTTCGCCCCTTGCCGCGCCTCGCAACCGGCGCCAGCGGCTGGCTTCCGACTTTCGGTGCCGAAAGTTCGGGACGAAGCCGGCAGCACGGCATTGCGGCTGGCTCCGAAAGGCCGATTCGGTGCCGTTGTGACCGAGCCGTACGGATACCAGCTTTTCATCTTGAAAAGCGTCCTGTGTTGCGAGGAGGCCGACGAAAGCCCAGCCCTGTGATGCTGCAATGCACAATAGGGTCATCCCGTAATCCAGCGAGGAGAAGACCATGCAGACCTTGCGGGCCATGGCGCTTATCGAGCGAGCAGTGCGGCTTGCCGACGCTCAGTTCCCTGGCGACGCATTGGAAGAGGTTTGTCGCTATGCCTCACCCGAGGAGCGGCAAGCCGTGCTGTGCATCGTGCAGTCCCGTCCTGCGCTGTTCGGTCAGCCTGCGACGCCGCAGCAGGTGATGGCGGCCTTGCGCGAGATGGTGGGTGGCGACTCCGCGCACTCACTGCTGGCAAGTGCCTAGCGGGCCCGGCAGGCCGCTGCGCCATAGTTCTCTTGTCGCCCCGTCGGGGCTCCTGCCGCAGAGGACCGCATGTACACCCGCATCCTCTTTCCCACCGACGGCTCTGAGGTCACCGCCA
Organism: Pseudomonadota bacterium; assembly: GCA_023410975.1. Taxonomy (GTDB): domain Bacteria; phylum Pseudomonadota; class Gammaproteobacteria; order Burkholderiales; family Burkholderiaceae_C; genus Azohydromonas. Next base: position 3,377 of record JAEYPG010000486.1, on the reverse strand, counting down.
AGGCCCTGCGTCATGCGCTAGACCTGGCTAGGCTTTGCGGAGCCGAACTGCACACGATCAGCGCCAAGGAACTGTTCCCTTACGGCGCTGTTTCAGACCTTCAGCCGACGCCGCCGCAGGAGTTTCTGGAAGCCCAGGAGCGCACGGCTTCCGAGCGCATCAAGGCCGTCATGGCCGCGGCCCAGCAAGCAGGCGTTTCCTGCCTCGCCAGCACCGTCGAGGCGGCGCACCCCTGGGAGGCGATCTGCGGCTATGCCGCACAGCACCGCTGCGACTTGATCGTCATGGCCTCGCACGGCAGGCACGGTCTGGCCGCGCTTCTGCGGGGCAGCGAGACCCCGAGGGTGCTCGGCCATTGCAGCATTCCGGTGCTGGTGGTGCGCTGATGCCCGACCTGGACCGGGAAGCGGTTCAGCTTGTCGAGCACACGTAGTTGTTCGCCACGTTGGCTCCGGCCGGGCTGGTGCCAACGTACCTCGGATAGGCCGGGTAGCGGCACAGGGGCTTGGAGGCCACCACGTTGTACGGCGGCAGCGGTTCGCGGTTGACCAGTTCCAGCTGGTCTGACGGCTTGACACCGCGCTCCACCCAGCCCTCCAGCTGTGCCAGCAGGTCCACCCGGCCCGGGATACCGTGAGCCGGGGCGTTGGGCGTGCCGGCCACGACACCGCCGGAGGTGTGCGGCAAGCCCGTGGCCGCATAGGCAACGAAGGACTGCTCTACCGTGGTCCGGCCCAGGCGCGCAACGGTGGCGTCCCAGTAATTCAGTCCCGTGAACGGGCTCTGCGCCGTATCCGACAAGTCCTCGCGCAGGATCAGCTTGCCACCCCGGGCGAAGAACGCGCTCAAGTCCGGGTTGGTGGCATCCATCAGCTCGGAAACCTGCTGCACGCGTGCCTGGAAGGCCGCCGGGTTGAAGCTCAGCGGATCGAACGCCGGGTTCTGGACGAAGAAGTAGCGCACGGCACCGTTGCCGTACTGGTAGAGCTGCGGAATGCCGGTGGCCGTGGCGCCCGCGGTCGGAGGCACCGTGCCCGTCATCCACGTGGACCAGTTGCCCGGCAGCCCCTCACCTCCATAGCCGAAGCCGGCATAGGAGGTCATGCCGTTGGCGCGGGCAAAGGTGAAGGTGTAGCCGGCATGCGCTGCATTGAGGACGGCCAGCTGTGCGGAGGAGAAGCAGCTGGGCCCTTCGTCGCTGCCCGAGGCGCAGGCCTTGGCGGCCAGCGCCGCGTCAGCGGGTGCCTTGCAAGCCAGGTAGTTGCTGACCACGCCGTCGGCGAGGCCGTCGAGCGCGTCACAGGCGCCAAGCACCGTGTCGTGCACCAGCTGGGTCTTGCCGCCCAGCCAGCCGCCCGGGACGCTTTGCAGGATGCCGCCCACGTAGTTGCCGAAGGTCTGCAGCCCGGTCCAGTTCATGACCGGATCAATGGAGACGATGCCGTCGTAGTCGGACGGGTAGCGCTGCGCCATGACCATGCCTTCGCGCCCGCCTTCCGACCCGCCCATGTAGTAGCTGCGCATGGGGCGATGGGCGTAGTAGAGCTGCCCCAGCTGCACCGCCACGTCGTGGGTCTTCTTGTAGGACGCGTAAGCGAAGTTGGTCAGCGCCTCGGCATTGAGCGCGAAGGCGAACTGCTCGACGCCGGTCTGCATCTGGTGGCCCGAGTCGGTGCCAGCCGTCATGTAGCCCTGGGTCAGGGGCAGCGGCACTTCCGGACCGGCGTTGCGGCTGGGCGAGACGCCGGTCTGCAGCACGCCGTTGTAGCCGGCGCCGCCGAATTGCAGCTTCTTGCCATTCCAGCTGGTGGGCAGGTTGACCTGCGACTTGATGAGCGGCGCGGCAGGATCCACGGGCTTGATGTCCACCAGCACTTCGCAGTAGTCAGGGCGGCCCTGGACGATGCCGGTATTGGTGGCGTTGGGGGCATCTGCAACTGCCAGCCGGTACGTTGCCGAAGTGACGACGGCGCCTGTGGTCGGCTCGCCGATGAGGCTTGCATCGATGGTCTTGCCGGCCAGCGCGGCACAGGTGGTCGGGGCATTGGCCACGACCAGCGGTGTGGCAAAGGTCGAACCGTTGTCGTCGCCGCCATCGAAAGGGCCGCAGCCGCCGAGCACAGCGGCTGCGGCAAGGGCGGTGACCGTCGCCGTGGGACGGGCATATCGGATAGCCGGGCGGGTGTCTCGGGAGTTGAATTGCATGAAGTCTCCGTTGATGTAGTGGCTACGCGCTTGTCAACCGCACCCTTGGGGCGCGGTGCGCACGCCGGCTGGCATCAGCAACCAGCACGCCGCAGCCCTTTGTCCAGGGGCCTGCTTACGGTTTTGCATACATGACTGCCGCTTCCCGATCCGTTGCTGCTCGACTTGGGCGGTTCATTGCGCGAAGCCCGTGTTCGCCGCGGCCTGAGGCAGCAACAGTTCGCCGAGATGGCGGGGCTGACGCGCCTGCGTGTCATCACATCGAGCTCGGCTCAAGCGACTGGCCCTTACTTATGGATCTGGTCCGCGCCTGCCAGGTGGTTGATCCGGCCGCTGAGATCAACCCGCTCATCGAAGCGGCGCATGCCGTGGTCTTCACGCACCAGGAGCTGCTTTGGGAAGCTGCAGGGCTGGCGGGTGCCGGCATGCGCGGAGTTCACCGGTTCGAACGGGGTTTCCCGCGCAGCTGATTCCGACTTCACGCCGTCAGCGAACGAGCACCGTACGCCCTGAGCTTGTCGAAAAGCCTGTTGGCTGGCTGTGCCGGGAGCTTCGACAGGCTCAGATGCTATGAAGGACTGCCCTTGCGGATCGTTGCCGACCCGCAAGGGGTTTCCGAAGCCGTAGAGGAGAACGGAGATGACGGCCCAAGTGGCCCTTCTCAGCATACGACTCGCCAGCGTGCGCTGTAGTGTCAGTCCTCTGCAGGCTCTTCGCTGCCGCCCTGCGCGCCTCGCTCGCCGTCAAGCTGCTGCATGTTCTCCAGCATCTTGAGCAGGTAGTGCAGCGTGTGAGTGACATCCTCGACCGAGAAGCCGCCCAGGATCTGCTCGTAGTACGTCCTGATCTTCGGCAGGGCCAGCACTTCCCACACATGCCGGCCGGTTTCCGTCATGGTCACCACGCGGGAGCGCCGGTCGCGCGGGTCCGGCAGCACCGCCACGTGCCCGTCACGCTCCATGCGGCTGATGACGCCTGACAGGTTCTGTCGGCTCACCATCAGGTAGCGGGCGAGGTCGCCGATGCTCATGCCGCCTTGCGCCTTGTCGCGCGACAAGGCCCCGAGGACCGCCCACTGCTGCGTCGTCAGCCCCTCGTCTTCCACGGCCCGGGTGCCGGTTTTATGCAACATATTTGCGCATTGGTAGAGGCGAAAGAACAGCCTGTTGGCC
>JAEYPG010000099.1 GCA_023410975.1 Pseudomonadota bacterium | reverse complement strand
GGCCTGGGACACCTCGGACGCCGGGTCGTTGACGTCGCCGAACAGACGCGCCCCGGTAGGGCACGCCTTCACGCAAGCGGGCCGGCGGTCCTCGGGCGGCAGCAGCTCGTCATGGATGCGGTCCACGCACAGCGTGCACTTGGTCATGACCCCGCGCGACTCGTCGTACTCGCGCGCACCGTAAGGGCAGGCCCAGCTGCAGTACTTGCAGCCAATGCACTTGTCGTAGTCCACCAGCACGATGCCGTCCTCGGCGCGCTTGTAGCTCGCGCCCGTGGGGCACACCGGCACGCACGGCGGCTCCTGGCAGTGCAGGCAGCTCTTGGGGAAATGGATCGTCTGCGTACCGGGGAAACTGCCCGCCTCGTAGGTCTGGACCCGGTTGAAGAACGTGCCCGTGGGCGAGGCTTCAAAGGCGCCGGGGTCCGGCGGCAAGCCGGCGGCCCCGGCGCTGTTCCACTCCTTGCACGAGGTGACGCAGGCATGGCAGCCCACGCACACGTTGAGGTCGATCACCAGCGCGAGCTGCCGCGCCAGGGTCTCGCGGGACTGGATGGGCATCATCACTTGCGGCTCCTGGCGAAAGCGGCAACGGCCCGGCCCAGCACGCCGGGCGTGCTGGCCACGGCGGCCACCTGCGGGTAGCTCTCCTGCGGCTCGCCGGGATCGGCAGGACGGATGCGCACCCGCACGTCGTACCAACCGGCCTGGCCGGTCACAGGGTCGGAATTGCTGATGGTGCCCTGTCCCATCGGCAGCTCCTCGGTGATGAGGTGGTTGAGCAGGAAACCCTTGCGAGACTCGTCGGCCCCGGGCGCGAGCTGCCAGGCGCCGTCGGCCTTGCCGATGGCGTTCCAGGTCCACACCGTGCCGGGCTCGACCGCGTCGCTGTAGCGCGCCATGCAGCGCACGCGGCCCCAGGGGCTCTCCACCCAGCACCAGCCGCCATCGGCAACGCCCGCGGCCATCGCCGTGGCCGGGTTGACGTGCAGGTGGTTGTGGCTGTGGATCTGGCGCAGCCACGCGTTCTGCGAATCCCACGAGTGGTACATCGCCATCGGCCGCTGCGTCACGGCCGCCAGCGGGTAGGCATCCGTGTCGGTGCAGGCCTGCTCCAGCGGCTCGTACCAGAAGGGCAGCGGATCGAAGTAGGTGGCCACGCGCTCGCGCAGCGCCTCGGGCGGCTGGCGCCCGCGTGTCTTGCCTTGCGCGGCCAGGCGGAAGGCCTGCAGCGTGTCGGAGTACAGCGCCAGCTGCACCGGGTCGTTGCGCTGGCGCCAGCCCTTGTCCTTGGCGAAGTCGAGGTAGGCCCGGTTCCAGTTGCGCATGTACTGCTGCTCGGGAGGCATGTGGTACTGGAAGACGCAATTGTTCTTCGCGTACATCTCCCACTGCCGCGGATTGGGCGCGCCGCGCAGGTGCTGCGTGCCGTCCTCGCCGCGCCAGCCCATGAGGAAGCCGATGCCGGGCTGGACCTCGAAGTTGACGACGAAGTCCGGATAGTCCTTGTACTTGCGCGTGCCGTCCGGGTGGCTGAAGGCCGGCAGCTTCAGCCGCGATCCCAGCTCGATGAGCACCTCCTGGAACGGCCGGCACTCGCCCGTGCGCGGCACCACCGGCACGCGCACCGAGTCCACCGGGCCGTCGTATTCCGAGATGGGCCGGTCGAGCATGCTCATCACGTCGTGGCGCTCCAGGTACGTGGTGTCCGGCAGCACCAGGTCGGCGAACGCCACCATCTCGCTCTGGAAGGCATCGCACACCACCAGGAAGGGAATCTTGTGCTGGCCGTCCTCGTCCCTGGCGTTGAGCATCTCCCGCACGGCCATCGTGTTCATGGACGAGTTCCACGCCATGTTGGCCATGAAGATGAGCAGCGTGTCGATGCGGTACGGGTCGCCGCGCGTGGCATTGGTGATGACGTTGTGCATCAGCCCGTGCGCGGACAGCGGATGCTCCCAGGAGAAGGCGTGGTCGATGCGGATGGGCGAGCCGTCGGGATTGATGGCCAGCTCCTCGGGGCTGGCCGGGAAGCCCAGCGGCGCGGCATTGAGCGGCGTGTTGGGCTGGATCATGCCGGGGTCGTTGAAGGCGCGGTAGTTGGGCACGATGTGGCGCGGGTACGGCGCCTTGTGGCGGAAGCCGCCGGGCCGGTCGATCGTGCCCAGCACGCTCATCAGCACGGCCAGCGCGCGCACGGTCTGGAAGCCGTTGGAATGCGCCGCCAGGCCGCGCATGGCATGGAAGGCCACCGGACGGGCCGGCGTGGTGGGATGCTGCTTGCCCCAGGCGTCGGTCCAGGCGATGGGCAGCTCGAAGGCCTGCTGCAGCGCCGTCTCGCCCAGCTCGCGCGCCAGCTTGCGGATGCGCGCGGCCGGGATGCCCGTGATGCCCTCGGCCCACTCGGGCGTCGTGCCGGCCACACGCTCGCGCAGCAGCTGGAAGGCCGGCGCCACGCGCGTGCCGTCGGCCAGCGCGTAGTGGCCTTCGAGCGCCAGGTCCCGCCCTTCCTCCACGCCTTGCGGATAAGCGGCCACGACGCCGCCGGCGGCCTTGTCCCACGCGAGCTTGTTGTGCGGGTTGCGCCCGTCTCCGGGCGGCCCCGCCTCGGCGTCGAAGGCGAACAACCCTTCGCGCTCGCCCTCCTCCAGAACGACCAGTTGCGGCGCATTGGTGAAGCGCTGCAGGAACGCGCGGTCGATGAGATCGGCCTGGACCAGCTCGTGCAGCAGCGCCATGAAGAGCGCGCCATCGGTGCCGGGCCGGATGGGAATCCACTCGTCGGCGATGGCGGAGTAGCCGGTGCGCACCGGGTTGATGGAGATGAAGCGGCCGCCCGCGCGCTTGAACTTGCCCAGCGCCATCTTCATCGGGTTGCTGTGGTGGTCCTCGGCCGTGCCGATCATCACGAACAGCCGCGCGTGCTCCAGGTCCGGGCCGCCGAACTCCCAGAAGCTCCCGCCTATCGTGTAGATCATGCCGGCGGCCATGTTCACCGAGCAGAAGCCGCCGTGCGCGGCATAGTTGGGCGTGCCGAACTGGCGCGCGAACAGCCCGGTGAGGGCCTGCATCTGGTCGCGCCCGGTGAACAGCGCGAAGCGCTTGGGGTCGGTGGCCCGGATGTGGGCCAGACGTTGCGAAAGCAACGCGTAGGCCTCGTCCCAGGAGATCGGCTCGAACTCGCCGGCACCGCGCTCGGCGCCGGGCTTGCGCCGCAGCGGCTGCGTCAGCCTCGCCGGCGACACCTGCTTCATGATGCCGGAGCTGCCCTTGGCGCAGATCACCCCCTTGTTGAGCGGGTGCGCCGGGTTGCCGTCGATGTAGCGCACCTGCCCCTCGCGCAGGTGCACGCGGATGCCACAGCGGCAGGCGCACATGTAGCAAGTCGTGGTTTTCACTTCCGTGCTCGCCGTGGCGGACGCGGTCGGATCGTGCAGCGGCTGCTTGGAGAGGAATTTCAGCATGGTGAACAGATCCTAGGACTTTGATCCTGAATCATGAAGCGCATAATTCCTTTCGCCATGAGCGAAAAAAACGGTCAGCGATTGAGATCGTCGCTTCGACAGCCGCAGCTCTTCGCCGCCACGGCGCGCGGCGGCGCAGAGCGTGGCGCGCTCGCAATCGGCGGCCAGGTTCGCAGCGCCGGAGCACCCGCTGGCCACGCGCCGTGCCGGCACGCGGCGCCTTTCGGAAGGCAGCTGGGTGCTGCGCAAGCAGGAGGCCGGCACCCGCGAGGCGGCCGACCGTTGGCTGACCGCGCATCTCGACCGCGTTGACATCAGCCTGGAGCTGGGCAACGACGAGGCCGTCAAGCGCGCCGTCGCCTCGGGGCCCGGCCTGGGACGCGCCGGCTGATTCCCAACCTCAAGCCGTCGTTGAAGGATCACCGTTCGCCCTGAGCCTGGACCGGGTTTGCTTCACTCTCGAAGCAGAGCTGGAATGCGGTCCCGCGGCTGTAGTGCACGGCGGCCTGCTGGCGAGCCAGCGACGCTGCCAGTTTCTTGCGATCCACCTTGCCCACGGAGTTCTCGGGCAGCGCATCGACGAAGAGGTACTGCGCAGGCTGGTGGATGCGGGAGAGCCGGGCAAGCACCGCAGCATCGAGCACGGGAGCGGTGACTGCGCTGCCCAGGGAAGGCTGGCGGACCACGAAGGCCACCGGCACTTCGCCCAGGTCGGCATGCAAGCGGCCCACCACACAGCAGGCCACTACGCCCGGCACCGCGGCAATGGCTTCCTCGATGAGGTTGGGCGACAAGTTCTCGCCGCCCCGGATGATGACGTCCTTGATGCGCCCGGTGATGAAGAGGTAGCCCTCGCCGTCGAAACGGCCCAGGTCGCCGCTGCCCAGCACCGGTTCCACGGGCCGCGCATGGCCGTCCGAGTCTTCGTCGAGGTAGCCCGTCATCAGGACGGGGCCGGTGATGCAGACCTCGCCATCCCGGCCGGGCGCGGTGATCCGTTCCCCGCCGGGGCCGCGCAGGAACACGGTCTGGCCGGCCAGCGGCGTGCCGACCGAGCCGATCTTGCGCCGCGACGGCGGATTCATGGTGGACGTGCACGTCGCCTCGGACAGCCCATACGACACGACCAAAGGGATGCCGAACTTGGCCTCTATGCGCCGGTGCAGTTCCTCCGTGATGGGCGCGGACCCGCAGCGCAGCATGCGCAGCTGCTCCAGGCTGCGTGGCGGGAAATCGCAAGCCAGCATGCGCGAGTACATCGTGGGCACGCCCGTCACGATGGTCGGCCGGTGGCGCGCCATCAGCGCAGGCATGCTCTCCGCCTTGAACCTGCCGGCCAGGACCACCGTTGCACCCGCAAGCAGTGGTGCCAGGACCTGGTTGTTCACGCCGTTGGTGTGGTGGAGCGGCATGACATGCAGCAGCCGGTCGGCCGGCGAAAGCCCGGTGTGCCGCACCACCCCCATGGCATTGGCGAGCATGCCCCGGTGGTTCTGCAGAACGCCCTTGGGCCTGCCGCTGCTGCCCGAGGTGAAGAGCAGGAAGCCGTGCGCGTGCGGGGGCAACGCCCCCGCCCAGTAGGGCTGCGCCTGCGGCAGGCAGCCGATGTCGAGCATGCGGTCGTCGCGCACATGGGCCAGCGATGCCTCGCCGCGGTGGGCCTCATCGGCCAGCGTCCAGTCGAAGCGCGCGACACGGTAACGGCGTGCCGTCTCCTCAGCCCCCAGCTTGGGCTCCAGCGGGCACGGACATGCGCCGCAAGCCATCACGGCCAGCACCGCCAGTGCCAGCACGGCGGACCGCTCCATGGCCAAGGCCACGCGGTCCCCCTCGCGCACGCCGGCCGCACGCAGCCGGCCCGACAGCGCGCCCACGCCGGCGTGCAGCGCGGAATAGGTCAGCTGCTGGCGCTCGTCGCACAGCGCCAGGCTCCCGGCACGGGCCGGGTCCAGCCAAAGCTGCTCGAAGGCCGCGACCAGTGTCGTGAAGTCCTGAGCCATCACTTCTCCATGTTCTCCAGCGGGGAAAATGCGCGCGACTGGGGACGGCGGGCGCAGCCCTCAGCGCAGCTTCACGCCGGCATCCCGCTCGAACTGGCCATGCGGGTCCAGCGCCTGGAGCACCAGCCGCTCGCGCTCCGTCGGCGGCACGGTCGGCTCCGCGCCGCTGGCGTCGAACTCGAAGCCCGTGCGCTCGCGAACCTCGTCCAGGCTGGACTGCGGATGCCACGACTGCAGCGCCAGCCACCCGTTGCGCTTGACGAACACGGCGATGGGCGTCACCACGCCATGGAAGCCGCCCCAGGCCGTGCGGAAGTCGAGCTTCCCGACGAGGGTGCGGCGCGAATGCTCGGTGCGCCACGTGCACGCGCGCCGCGCGGTCGGCAACATCACGGAGCCGCCCCCGCCGCCGGGCAGGCGCACCTTGGGCTCGTGCCAGGAGCCGATGGCCGAGTTGTTGGCGCAGCCTTCGCCGTCGATCTGGGCCGCGCCCAGGAACGTGAGGTCCATGCGGCCCCGCGTGCAGAGATCGTAGAAGTCCTCGTTGGCGAAGATCGAGGCCGACCGCTCGGCCAGCAACGGGTCCGAGCTGGACAGCGGCACGCTCGACGGCTGCGGGTCCACGCCGCCAGCCACGTTGATGTAGGTAAAGGGGAAGTCGTAGGCCCGCTTGGCCAGAAGGCAAGCGAGCATCGGCATCGTCGAGTTGACGCCGCTGAACGTGATCTCGTTGGGCCGGATGAACCGCGCCAGGTTGACCACGATGTACGAGAACGGAGACCAGCCGTCAGCCATTTTTGCGCACCTCCTGCAGTTCAGGCCCTTGGCGCATGTGCTCGGCCAGTGCCTCGTCGCCGGGCTGGAGATAGCGCTCCACGGCGGGATAGTCGATGGCGTAGGCAGGCCAGCACGAGCCGGGCCATGCGCCGCTGGGCACCACCGCGAACGCCTCCACCATGAAATGCGGCACCAGGGTCGCCTCGGGCTGCGCGATGAAGACCTCGGTGTCAACGACCCGCTCGGCGATGACGAGCACGCTCCTGGCGGCTCGGCTCATGATGCGGTCCCAGTGGTGCGTGCCGGCAACGCGCACGTTGCCCTGCGCGTCCACCTCGCTGGCATGGATGACCGCGAAGTCCGGCTGTATCGGCGGAATGACCCACACCGGCTCGCCCTGGCCGTAGGGGTCCTCCAGGCGTTTCCAGCCGTTGAGCGCGGGAATGTCGCTGCCGTGCAGGCCGCCGCAGGGCTGGAAGGGCACGCCGAACGCGGCCGCGCGCAGCCCGGCCGTCAGGCTGGCACAGGCATGCTCCTCCAGCACGATTTCCCGGCGCTCGACCGCCTTGCGGAACCAGGGCGCCAGGCCGAAGTTGCCCTCCATCGCGACGATGCCGGCCCGCAGCTTGCGCACGGCACCAGCGCGGCAAAGTATGTCGATGTCGTAGCCAGGGGATTGCTTGATGATCTCCAGGCCCGTCTTGCGCTGGCGAATGAGCTCGCGCACGAAAGCGAACGGCCCGCGGTGCAGGAAGCTGCCGCCCAGTGCCAGCGATGCGCCATCGGGCACCTTCGCGACGATCTCCCCGAGGCTGAGTTCCTTGTTGCTTGCGCCGAATCCGGTAGGCATGCCTGCGACTCCTGTTGTGGGTGCCATCGCGCTCAGGCGCCGGCCGCCTGCAGGTAGCTGGCCACGCGCTGCTTGAGCCCGGGCTGCGCCGCCGAGCGCACCAGCGACGCCATGTCGCTGTCGCCATGCGGCGAAGCCAGCACCCGGTACAGCGCGGCGCGGCTGGCATCGTCCAGCGCGGACGCCTTGGACAGGGCGCGCACCATCACTTCGTCCCAGCCGTCGGGCTCCGCCACCTGGTGCACGAAGCCCATGTCCAGCGCCTGTGCGGCATTGAAGGTCGCCGCCTCCTGCTGCACCTGTGCCGCACGCTCGCGACCCACGATGTCACCGAAGCGGCGCGTGCCCAGCACCAGGCCGAACTTCAGGCCGGGCATGCGGAACGTGGCGTCAGCCGTTGCCAGGCGCTGGCGGCAAACGGCGAAAAGGTCCACGCCCGCGCCGAAATTCCGTCCGTGGGCCAGCGCGACGGTCAGGCACGGCGACGAGGCCACGAGCTGAAGCAGCATCTCGATGCGCACGAAGCGCAGCACCAGGTCGCCCTCGCTTTGCGTGTCGACGTCCGAGAAGTCGAATCCGGCACTGAAGTTCTTGCCCGCGCCGCGGAATGCGAGGACGCGCGCCTGCCGGGCGTGTGCCTGCTGGACGCCTTCGAGCAGGCGGTCCACCAACTCGGCCGAAAGCGCGTTGCGCTTGTCCGGGCGGTTGAGAACGAAGGTCCACACGTCCTCGCGCCGCTCGATACCAAGGATTGCGCTCATGCCACGCCTCCTTCGGCAGCGGCCAGCGCCCGCTCGCGCAGCGGCCCAAGCACCTCGTCGTTGTGTTCGCCCAGTGCCGGAGGCCTGCGCAGCACGGGCAGCCCCTCGCCCGACAGGCGCATGGGCGAGGCAAAGGTGCGGGTGCGCACGCCGTTGGGCAGATCCAGCGGCTGCACCCACTCCATGTGCTCGACCTGCGGGTCGGCCAGGACTTCCGAATACGAATTGATCGGCGCACAGGGCACGCCGCCGGAGCGGAAGCGCTCCAGCCACGTCGCCGTGTCGGCATGCGCGAACTCCGCTTCCAGGATCTCCAGCAACGCGTCCTGGTGCTTGGCGCGCGTCGTGGGCGTCAGGAAGCGCTCGTCGGCCAGCAGGTCTTCGCGCCCGACGATCTGGCACACCGAGCGCCACAGCGCGTTGTTGCCCGCCGCCATGCCGAAATAGCCATCCTTGCTGCGGAACACGCGGTAGGGCGCGTTGCGCGGGTGAGCCGATCCCAGCCGCACCGGATCGCGGCTGCTGCCGAAGAACTCGGAGGTCTGCAGCGCCGCGATGCCCAGCGTCGCGCCGAGCATCGGGATGTCGAGGTGCTTGCCCTGCCCCGTGGCCTGGGCCAGGCGCAGCGCGGACACGATGCCGAACGCGCCGTACAGGCCCGCGGCAAAGTCCGCCAGCGGCACGCCGCACTTGACCGGCGGACGCCCCGGCTCGCCCGTGACGCTCATGATGCCGCTCATGGCCTGGACCGTCAGGTCGAAGCCGCCCTCCTGCGAGCGCGGGCCGGTCTGGCCGTAGGCGGAGATGGAGCAGTACACGAGCGCCGGATTCAGCTCCGACAACTGCCTGTAGCCGACGCCCAGCCGGTCCATGACGCCGGGACGGTTGTTCTCGATGAGCACTTGCGCGCCGGCGGCCAGCTGGCGCAACGCCTCCAGGTCGGCCGGGTCCTTCAGGTTGAGCGTGACGGAGCGCTTGTTGCGGTTGAGGGACGCGAAGTTCTCGCTGTAGCCGTCGCTCATCGGCGGCCAGCTGCGCAGCGTGTCACCGCCGTCCGGGTTCTCGACCTTGATGACATCGGCACCCATGTCGGCCAACAGCAGCCCGCAAAACGGCCCGGCGGCGACGTTGCAGACCTCGATCACACGGACGCCTTGGAGGGGCAGGGAAGTCTTCATCTGTTCTTCCTGGTAGGTGTTCAGGGAAGGTTGCTCACGGCAACCGGATGGCAAGGCGGAACGCCGTGCGCCGTTCCATTGCGCGTTGCTTCACGAGGGCAGCGGAGAACAGCACGCCCGCGCGCGTCCCGCCTCGGCGGCGCCCTCTAAAGCTCTTGCACCGCGGCGCGCCAAGACATATCCCATTATTTAGGACGCGCACCCAACGAGAGGAGAAAACCAGCTCGGAAAAGTAGGAAGCAAATGATTTTCAGCTCGTTGACAGATGCTATGCCCGGAACGCAAGATGGTCAACATCGGTTGAGACAAATATCCCAATTTTTGAGATTTGCATCTGTGAGAGCGGCGCAGGACGCCGCACAGAACGGTCCGCGCCACGACAGGCGTCGACGCAGGGGCACCGCCATGCGGCAAAGGCGCGGGACGGGAACGGTTCGATGTGGATGCCAATCGGGACGCGTGGCGTGTGCGCCGCGCGGCTGGCGCAGGACCGGACTGGCCGCCAGCCAGGCTGACGGCGGTGCCCCTTGGCAACCGAAGGAGACATCAATGCGGCCGAGGCGCTGCGCCTCGCAAGCCCGGCCCGCAGCGGCACTGCACGCGCTCGCCAAAGGCCAATTCCACCAATTGGTTGCGCCAGCACCTTCAAATAAATTGATTCTTGCAATCCCATAAAACAGGACACAACTCCCAAATCTCTATTGCGCTTGGGAGGAACTTGTGCGTCAATCACTGCGCTCGATCGCGTTCCAGAGATTGGCCGGCCTGGTGGTTTCGTAGACAACTGATGGAGACAATGTGATGTCGAACAATGACAGCCACGGCCTTCGCCGGCGCGACTTCATGGCGGCCACGGCGGCGCTTGCATTCGCAACGGGAAGCCGCGCCGCCGAGGCCTGGCCCAGCAAGCCGGTGACGCTGGTCGTGCCCTTTCCGCCCGGAGGCAACACCGATGCGATGGCGCGCATCGTGGCGGAGCACCTTGGCCAGCGGATCAAGCAGACCGTGATCGTGGAGAACAAGCCCGGTGCCGGCAGCATGCTGGGCTCCGCGCTGGTGGCGCGCGCCGCGCCGGACGGCTACACCTTCCTGGTCGGCAGCATTGCCAATGCGCTCAACCACTACTTCTACAAGAAGCCTTCCTACGACATCACCAAGGACCTGGTGCCCGTGACGCAACTCGTCAACGTGCCCAACTACCTTGCCGTGAGCCCGAAAGTGAAGTTCGCGAACGTGGCCGAGCTCATCGAGCATGCGCGGGCCAACCCGGGCAAGCTGACCTGCGCCACCACCGGCATCGGCACCAGCACGCACCTGTCGTACGAGCTGTTCAAGTCCATGGCCAAGGTGGACATCACCAATGTCCCCTACAAGGGCGGCGCGCCCGCCATGCAGGACACCATGGCCGGGCAGACGCACATGGTTTTCGCCAACGAGGCCCTGCCGTTCATCAAGGACAAGCGCCTCAACGGCCTGGCGGTGACCACCGCCTCGCGCAGCCCGCTGGCGCCCGACCTGCCGGCGCTGGCGGAGCTGCTGCCGGGCTATGACGTCACCTCCTGGTACGGCGTTTTCGCGCCGGCCGGCACGCCGCAGGACATCGTCGACCGCCTGAGCGCGGCCATGTCCGCCATCATCACCGACGAGAAGGTGCGTCCGCGCCTGTCCGCGCTGGGCGCCACGCCGGTGGGCAGCACGCCGGGCGAGTTCACCGCCTACCTGGGCGGCGAGCTCAAGCGCTGGGGCGACACGCTCAGGCCCATGAACGTGGTGCTGGACTGAGATGCAGGCCTCGAACGCCATGCGCAGCACCCTGGATTCCCCGAGCTTTTCCCGCTTCGTGCAGGCGCTCACCCGGCTTCACGACCAGGACGGGCTGTCACCCGACGAGATCGCCCTGGCCGCCCGCCCGCTGCTGGCGGAGCTGGTGGCGCAGGACGACTGGCTGCCTGACGCGTATGCGCAGCCCGACGCGCAGTACTACCGGCAGTACCTGCTGCATGCCGACCCCGCCGACCGCTTCAGCGTGGTGAGCTTCGTGTGGGGGCCGGGCCAGTCCACGCCGGTGCACGACCACACGGTGTGGGGCCTCATCGGCATGCTGCGCGGCGCCGAGCGCGGCGAGCGCTTCGAGGCCGCGCAGCCTGGCGGCCCGCTGCGCAGCCTGGGATCGCAGGTGCTGCATCCGGGCGATGTGGACCACGTGTCGCCCAGCGTGGGCGACATCCACCGGGTGGCCAACCTCCATGCCGACCGGGTGTCGATCAGCATCCACGTGTATGGCGGCAACATCGGCCGCATCGAGCGCCACGTCTACGACCTCGACACCGGCGCCAGCAAGCGCTTCGTGTCGGGCTATGCCAACGCGGCCGCGGCCGCAGACTGAAGGACCCCGCTTGAAAGTCACCGCGATTGAAACCCTGGCCTGCGATGCGGGCTGGCGCAACTACTTTTTCGTCAAGCTGAGCACCGACGAAGGCATCGTCGGCTGGAGCGAGTTCGACGAAGGCTTCGGCTCGCCGGGCGTCGGTGCCGTGATCGAGCAGTTGTCCAAGCGGCTTGTGGGCTATGACGCGTTCCAGCACGAGCGCTGGTTTGCCGAAGCCAGTTGCCTCACGCGGCCGGCACCCGGCAGCGTCATCGGACAGGCCCTGGGCGCGCTGGAGAACGCGCTGCTGGACGCCAAGGCCAAGGCGCTGAAGGTGCCCTGCTACGAGCTGCTGGGCGGCAAGCTGCGCGACCGCGTGCGGGTGTACTGGTCGCATTGCCCCACCTGGCGCATCAACCACCCGAAGTTCTTCGGCCCGCCCGTGACCGACCTGGATGGCGTCAGAAGCAGCGCTCGGGAGGCCACGGAGCGGGGCTTCACCGCGCTCAAGACCAACATCTTCCTGCACGACGAAGGGGCCGCGACGGCCTGGCGGCCCGGCTTCGCGGTGCCGTTCCAGCCCGAGCTCAACGTCACGCCGCGCCTTGTCCGCAACATCCGTGACCACCTGGCCGCGCTGCAGGACGGCGTGGGCCCGGACACCGAGATCCTGATCGACCTCAACTTCAACGCCAAGCCCGAGGGGCTGCTGCGCATCTTGCGCGCCATCGCCGACGTGCCGCTGCTGTGGGTGGAGATCGACAGCTTCAACCCCCAGGCACTGGCCTACGTGCGCCAGCAGAGCCCGCACCCGGTGGCCTCCTGCGAAACCCTCTTCGGCGTGCGTGGCTTCCTGCCCTTCCTGCAGGCACAGGCCATGGACGTGGGCATCGTCGATGCCGTGTGGAACGGCGTTTGGCAGAGCATGAAGATCGCCGCGGTGGCCGACGCCCACGACGTGAATGTTGCGCCGCACAACTTCTACGGGGACCTGTGCACGCTGATGAACGCGCACTTCGCCGCTGCCGTGCCCAACCTGCGCATCATGGAATGCGACATCGACCGGCTGTCGTGGGAGCACGAGCTGTTCACCCACCAGCCCGAGTACCGCGACGGGCACCTGCTGGTACCCGACCGTCCGGGCTGGGGCACCGACCCCATCGAGGAAGCGATCCGCGCCCATCCGCCCAAGGTGAGCGGCGGACTGCTTCAGTACAAGCGCAACTGACCGCGCCTTGCCCAGCGGCGTCGCCCCCTCGCCTCTTCACCCATTCACCACCACCACTTCCCAAGGAAGGACACCATGCTCAACGACTGGAAAGCCCAACTCGCCAACACCCGCAAGGCCGCCGGGGAGCTCGCCAAGCACAGCCCGAAGCTGGTGCAGGGCTATCAGGCCTTGGCCGGTGCGCAGAACGGCGCGGGCGCGCTCGACCCGAAGACGCGCGAGCTGATCGCCATGGCGGTGGCCGTGACCACGCGCTGCGACGGCTGCATCTCCTCGCACGCCAAGGCCGCGCGCGAGGCCGGTGCGACCGAGGCCGAGCTGGCCGATGCGCTGGGCACCGCCATCGCGCTCAACGCCGGTGCCGCCTACGTGTACTCCGTGCGCGCGATGGAAGCCTTCGGGCAGTTCCAGCCCGAGTGAGGCAGCGCCAGCCGATGCGCGTCGTCATCACCGAGCCGATGCATGCCGACGCGGTGGCCCGCCTGGCCGCCGTGCACGACGTGCTGTACGACCCCGCGCTGTTCGGCCGCCCAGGCGAGTTGCTCGCGCTGGCGCCGGGCGCCGACGCGCTGGTGGTCATGAACCGCACCC
>JAEYPG010000097.1 GCA_023410975.1 Pseudomonadota bacterium | reverse complement strand
TCCCGCTGATCCTCAAGGAAAGCGCGGGCGTCAAGCGCGTGGACCTGCTGAGCTACCTGGACCAGCACAAGATCGGCACGCGGCTGCTGTTCGCGGGCAACCTCACGCGCCAGCCCTACATGGTCGGGCGCAACTACCGCGTCAGCGGCGAGCTCACCAACACCGACGTCGTGATGAACCAGACCTTCTGGCTGGGCACCTTCCCGGGCCTGACCATGGAGCACCTGGACTACATCGTGCAGAAGCTCGAAGAGTTCTTCGGGCTCAACTTCTGAGGCCGCTGCCTGGGCATGAAACTCCTGATCAACAAGGTGGAGCGGCCGCATGGGAACGCCTGATCCGAAGGCTGGACAGCGTCCGCTCGCCAGCATCCTCATCCCCGTCTACAACCGGTCCGGGCTGATCGAGGCCACGGTGCGCTCAGCGCTGGCGCAGAGCTACGCCCCGATCGAAGTCGTGGTGGTGGACAACGCCAGCACCGACGCGACCTGGGAGGTGCTGCAGCGCCTGGCGCTCGAAGATGCCCGGCTGCGCATCTTCCGCAACGAGACCAACCTCGGCCCGGTGCGCAACTGGCGCGCCTGTGCCGAACATGCGCGAGGTCACTACGCCAAGATCCTCTGGTCGGACGACCTAATCGAGCCCAACTACCTGGCGCGCTGCCTGCCGGTGCTGGAGCAGCCGGGTGTGGGCTTTGTCTACACCACGGCCCGCATCTTCGGCGACGTGAACGAGAGCCGCGCGCTGGTCTACCGCGGCCTGCCCGCCGGCGTGCATGCCTCGCGCCGCTACGTCCAGGGCATCTTCGAGGACGGCGACCTGCCCGTGTCGCCCGGCTGCGCTGTGTTGCGGCGCAGCGACCTGCTGAAGAACCTACTGGTGGACGTGCCCAACCCCGTGGGCAGCGACTTCGCGCAGCACGCCATCGGCAACGACCTGCTGATCTTCCTGCTCACGGCGGCGGACCACCCGGCCTTCGGCGTCGTGGCCGAGCCGCTGTCGCTGTTCCGGGCCCACCAGGGCTCCATCACCAGCAGCACCGCGCCCGTGCGCCTGGTAGCCAACTACGACTTGGCCAAGGCCTACTTCGCCACCACGCGGCTCGGCGGCGCTCCATCCCTGGCGCGGCTGCTCGACGTCTACCTGCACATCCACCTGCGGCGCTACGGCGAGATGCCCTACGGCCTGCGCCGCGTCGGCGACTTCTATCCCAGCCAGGCCGAGCGGTGCATCCCGCCGGCGGAGCTGCTGCGCGTGGAGCTACGCCGCTTCGTCCGACGCATCACCCGGCGCCTGCGCACGCGGGCTCAGGCATGACCCCGATGCCGCCGCTGTCCGGGCTGGAAGTAGCCCTGGTGGGCGTGACGCGCAACGGCGCGCGCTTCCTGGCGCGCGAGCTCGACCGCATGCGCCAAGCCATGGTGGCCTTCGGCCGCGTGCACGTGCTGCTGGTGGAGAGCGACTCCGGCGACGCCACGCTGCAAGTGCTGCAGGACTGCGCGCGGCGCTGGCCGGCGCTGCGCGTCATCTCCGAGGGCGCGCTGCGCGAGCGCATGCCGCAGCGCACCGCGCGCATCGCGCACTGCCGCAACGTCTACCTCGACGAGCTGGCCCACAACCCGCTCTACGCCGGCGTGAGCCACGTCGTCGTGGCCGATCTGGACCGTGTCTGCCGCGACCTCGACGCTGCGGCGCTGGCGAGTTGCTGGGCCGTGGGCGAGTCCTGGGGTGCCCTCACCGCCAACCAAGGCGACTACTACTACGACATCTGGGCGCTGCGCCACCCCGTCTGGTGCCCCGGCGACGCCTGGGAGGAGCAGCGCGCGCTGCTGCCGCAGCTGGGCAAGCGCGCGGCCGACGAGGTGGCGCTGTTCTCGCGCATGGTCCACATCGACCCGCGCCGCGCGCCCATCGAGGTGGAATCCGCCTTCGGCGGCCTGGCCGTGTACCGGCGCGAGGCGCTGCTGTCCGGACGCTACGTGGGGCTGGACGCCGACGGCCGCGAAGTCTGCGAGCACGTGGCGCTGCACGCTCAGCTGCGCGCCCAGGGCCACCGCATCTTCATCAACCCGGCGCTGATCAACGCCCGCAGCACCAAGCACGCCGGGCGCAAGAAGCTCTGGCGCACGCTGCGCCGGCGCCTGTGGAACCGCCTGCGCGGCAGGAACGACCTGTGACGAACATGCTCTACGCCAACCTGGTCGTGCAGCGCATGCGCGACAACCGGCCCTTCACGCCGGGCGCCGGCCCCAACGGCGGCGACTTCTTCCTGCCCTGGCGCGAGCTGCGCGCGCGCTTCGCCGATGCCGGCATCGAGCTCAACACGCCCGACCGCAACGAGGGCCGCGAGGTCGCCTTCGAGCTGCACCTCAACGCCCAGCGCCAGCTGCCCACCGACCGGCCCTGCTACACCTTCCTCTACGAGGACCCGCTGGTGCGCCCGCTCAACGCCAACCTGGCGCAGCTCGCGCGCTACCGGCTGGTGTTCACCTGGAACGAGGACCTGATCGACAACCAGCACTTCCGCCGCCTGGAGTACCCCAACGACCTGACGGTGAAGGAGGTGCCGGGCTGGGACGGGCGCGACCTGTTCTGCGTGATGCTGGCCTCCAACAAGGCGCTGCGGCACCCGGACCCGCGCAACCTGCACGACAAGCGCATCGAGGCCATCCGCTTCTTCGAGGCGCAGGCGCCGCAGCTGTTCTCGCTCTACGGCCGCGGCTGGGGCATCCCGGCGGTGCGCCCGGGCGCGTGGGGCCGCATCCGCAAGCGCCTGCACGAGTGGCGCGCCAAGCTGCAGCCCGGGCTGCAGCCCTTCCCGAGCTGGCGCGGCAGCGTGCACCACAAGAGCGAGGTGCTGCTGCGCGCGCGCTTTGCGCTGTGCTACGAGAACTCGCGCGGCGCACCCGGCTACCTGACGGAGAAGATCTTCGACTGCTTCACCACCGGCTGCGTGCCGGTGTACGTGGGCGGCCCGCGCGCCACGGAGCACATTCCGCGCGAGTGCTACATCGACGGCGACGCCTTCGGCTCGATGTCACAGCTGCTGCACACGCTGCAGGGCATCGACGAGGCGCGCTTCGCCCGCTACCAGCGCGCCATGCGCGATTTCCTGCTCAGCCCGGCCAGCACGCGCTTCAGCAACGCGCATTTCTGCCGCACGCTGGTGGAGGGCATCACCGCCGACCTGGCGCAGCTGCAGCCGCAGGCCCAGCCGGCCTGACTCCCTCTCTTCAATGGCACTGCAATAAAAAACCGTTCGGGCTGAGCTTGTCGAAGCCCTTGCGGCGACAACCGGGCGCCTGCCCTTCGACAGGCTCAGGGCGAACGGGGTTTACTCCACTCTCGAAGGCGAACTGGAGTTACCCCGCCGCCTGCGCCCGCACCATGGCCGCGTAGCGCTTGTCCAGCGCCATGAGCTCGGCGTGCGTGCCCTGCTCCACCACGCGGCCGCCTTCGAGCACGCAGATCGCGTGCGCGTTGCGCACGGTGCTCAGGCGGTGGGCGATGACGATCATGGTCTTGCGCCCGTGCCACTGCTCCAGCGCCTGCTGGATCGCACGCTCGCTCTCGGTGTCCAGCGCCGAGGTGGCCTCGTCCAGGATCCACACCGGCGCGTCCTTGTAGAGCGCGCGCGCGATGGCCAGGCGCTGGCGCTGCCCGCCCGAGAGCCGGCTGCCGTTGATGCCGATCGACGCTTCCAGCCCCTCGGGCTGCGACTCGACGAAGTCCCACAGCGCCGCCGCGCGCAGGCAGCTCTCCACGCGCGCCAGATCGCGCGGCTGGGCGTACACCACGTTGTCGGCAATGGAGGCGTCGAAGAGCACGATGTCCTGCGTCACCACCGCGAACTGCCGGCGCAGCGAGGCCTTGCTCAGATCGCGCAGCGACACGCCGTCCAGCCGCACGTCGCCCTCGTCAGGCGCCGTGAAGCCCAGCAGCGCGTTGACCACGGTGCTCTTGCCCGCGCCGGAGCTGCCCACCAGCGCCACGGTGCGCCCGGCGGGCACGGCCAGGCTCAGGTGGTCCAGCGCGGGACGCTCCGCGCCGGGGTAGCGCAGCGAGACGTCCTCGAAGCGGATCTCGCCGCCGGCCTGCTCCAGCGTGCGCCGGCCCGGGTCGGGCTCGGCCGGCTCGTCCAGCAGCTCGAAGGTGCCGCGCGCGGTGATCAGCGCCGCGGTGATGGGCCGCGACACGTCGGTGAGGTGGCGCGTCTTGGACACCAGCAGCAGCAGCGCCGCGACGTAGGCGGCGAACTCGCCCACGGTGGAGCCGTCGGTCTGCGCCTGGTACAGCGCCAGGGTGACGATGGCGGCCACGCCGAAGCTGGCGGCGAGCTGCGAGATCGGCGTCATCAGCGCCGAGGCCGCCACGCTCTTGACGTCCATGCGCTGCACGTGGCTCGCCTGCCGCTCGAAGCGCCCGCGCTCGAACTCGGTGGCGTCGAAGGTGCGGATCACGCGCCAGGCGCGCGCCAGGTCATCCACCACGCCCACCAGCCCGATCTGCGCCTCGTAGGCCGCGCTGCCCACTTTGTGCACGCGCCGGTGCACCAGCCGCACCCCCACGCCCAGCAGCGGCACGGTGATGAGCGACAGCGCGGTGAGCTGCCAGTTGAGATAGCAAAGGTAGATCAGCAGCGCCAGCGCGGTGGTGCCGTCGCGCAGCAGCGTCAGCAGCGCGCTGCCGAGCATCTCGGCGATGTTCTGCGGGTCGTTGATGGTCTTGGACACCACCACGCCCGATGACAGCCGCGCGAACAGCGAGGCATCGGCGCGCAGCACCGCATCGGCGAGGTCGCGGCGCAAGCCCAGCACCACGCGGGAAAGGCTGCGGCGCAGCATGTAAGTGCCTGCGAAGCTGAACACCCCGCGCAGCAGGAACAGCCCGATCAGGGTCACCGGCACCATCCACAGCGGGAAGGCGGGTTCGGCCAGAAAGCCCTTGTCCAGGCCGACCTGCAGCAGCTTCGGGATCAGCGGCTCGGTGGCCGAACCCAGCAGGAAGGCCACCACCGACACCAGCAACCCGTAGCGTTGCGGCCAGAAATAGCGGCCCAGCCGTCTGGCGACCTCTCGGTTGCCGGCTGGCGTACTGCTCGTGCGGGGCTCCGGCGAGGACCCAGGCGAAGGGGGGGTGGTAGTCATCAGGGGCGGGATGCTATCGAAGTTTTTCGTGCGCCCGGCCCCGTGGCGGGCGGTCTCCGGAACCACCCGTGAAAGGTGACCCATGCCCTTGTCTACCGTGATTGGCCCATGTCCGGCGCTGGCCCGCGGCGCCCTGCTGGCGCTGCTGGTGGCAGTCGCCGCGGCCGCGCGAGCGGCGACAGTGGAGGTCAACACCGCCACCCAGGCGCAGTTGGAACAGCTGCGCGGCATCGGCGTGTCGATGTCGGAGAGGCTGCTGGCCGAACGCGCGAAGCAGCCCTTCGCCGACTGGGCCGACCTGATCGCGCGCGTGCCCGGCGTCAGCGCCCGCAGCGCCGAGCGGCTGTCGGCCCAGGGGCTGCGCGTGGGCGAGCGGGCTTACGAGCCGCGGGAGCGGTGATCAAGAAGCCCTTCACGCCCGCCTGCGCGGGCGTGACGCATCCAGGTCAATGCTTGTCGTGTCCACGGCCATGGCCGTGGCCCTTGCCGGGATGGTCGTCATCGCGGTCATGGCGCCCGCCGCGATCGTGGTCATGGTCGTGGTCATGGCGCCCGCCACGGTCGTAGCGCTCGCCGCGGTGCGGCAGCACATGAGCGCGATACCAGCGGTCCTGCACGAAGTACACCGGCACGCCGCAGGCGTTGTAGCGGCCGCAGTAGCTCTTCCATTTCTTCTGGTGCCCCGGCGGCACCCACAGGTACACCGGCTGGGGCTGCGCCACCACGTAGGCCGGCTGCTGAATGACCACCGGCTGCTGCACTACCACCGCGGGCTGCGGGAAGCGGCCAATGTCGACGCGGCCGTACACGCCCGGTTGGCTGATCTGCACCGACACGCCCACGTCCGTGGCGTGCGCGGGTGCGAGGGACAGCAGCGAAACGGCAGCCAGCGCGGCGCTCAGCAGGACTTTCATCAGAACCTTTGCAAAGTAATCGAAGCATTTCAACGTGCCGCGTGCCCGCGGCGGCGACAACGCCGGCCCCGCAGTTGCATCAGCTTGTAGCGTCGGCGCCGTACACCAGGCGGCTCAGGCCGTGCGTGCCGCGCGCCCAGCGCGCCAGCGCCTCGTCGGACGGATAGAAGCGCGCCGCGTCGCCCAGGTCCAGCTCGGCCTGCGCGCCCTCGCGCTGCAGCATCAGCCGCACCGTCAGGCCCTGCACCTGCTCGCCGGCCTCGTCCTCGATGCGGCGCGCCGGGAAGTCGCGCAGCACCTCCTCCACCGGCGGCGCGGTGCCGTTGACGGGCACGCGCAGGTAGCGCGCGAAGCGGCAGCGCGCGGCGGCGAGGTCCCACACCTGCTGCACGTTCAGCCGCAAGCCGCCGCTGAAGCGGTCCGGCTGGCACTTGCCCTGCACGATGACGAGCTCGTCGTCGCGCAGCAGCTCCTTGTTGGCGTCCAGCAGCCGCTCGTCGGCCACGGCCTCGATGAAGCCGCTGCGGTCGTCGAGCTTGAAGATGCCCACGCGCCCGCGCGCGCCGTTGACGATGCGCAGCTCGGTGACGATGCCCGCCAGCAGCTGCGGCTCGCGGCTGTCCTGCAGGTCGGCCACGCGCAGCCGCGCGAAGCGCCGCACCTCCTGCTCGCACTGGTCGAAGAGGTGGCCGCTGAGGAAGAAGCCGATGGCCGTCTTCTCGTGCAGCAGCCGCTCCTTGATGCTCCAGGGCTCCACCGCCACCAGCGGCGGCTCCTGGGCGCTGGAGCCGTGGCTGTCGTCGCCGAAGTCGAACAGCCCGCCCTGGTCGGCATGCGCGGCCTGGGTGTTGGCCCACTCGAAGGCCAGGCCCACGCTGGCCAGCAGGCAGGCGCGCTGGTCAGGGTGCAGGGTATCGAATGCGCCAGCCTTGACCAGCGCCTCCACCACGCGCTTGTTGACGCGGCTGCGGTCCACGCGGGCGCAGAAGTCGAACACGCTCTTGAAGGGCCCGCCCTCCTTGCGCGCGGCGACTATGGCCTCGATGGCGCCCTGGCCCGTGCCCTTGATCGCGCCCAGCCCGTAGCGGATGCGCTTGTTCTCCACCGGCTCGAAGCGGTAGACGCTGTGGTTCACGTCCGGCGGGTCGAACTCGATATTGAAATTGCCGCGCGCATCGGCCAGCAGCACCTTGAGCTTGTCGGTGTCGTCGAGCTCGATGGTCATGTTGGCCGCGAAGAACTCGGCCGTGTAGTGCACCTTGAGCCAGGCCGTGTGGTAGGCCAGCAGCGAGTACGCGGCGGCGTGCGACTTGTTGAAGCCGTAGCCCGCGAACTTCTCCATCAGGTCGAAGACCTCGTCGGCCTTGGCCTGGTCGATGCCCTTCTCTTTGGCGCCGGCGCGGAAGATCTCGCGGTGCTTGGCCATCTCCTCGGGCTTCTTCTTGCCCATGGCGCGGCGCAGCATGTCGGCGCCGCCGAGCGAGTAGCCGCCCAGCACCTGCGCCACCTGCATCACCTGCTCCTGGTAGACCATGATCCCGTAGGTCTCGGCCAGCACCGGCTCGGTGAAGGGATGCGGGTACTCCACCGGCTCGCGGCCATGCTTGCGCGCCACGAAGGTGGGGATCAGGTCCATCGGGCCCGGACGGTAGAGCGCGTTCAGCGCGATCAGGTCCTCCAGCCGGCTGGGCTTGGCGTCGCGCAGCATGCCCTGCATGCCGCGGCTTTCGAACTGGAACACCGCCTCCGTCAGGCCCTTGGAGAACAGCTCGTAGACGCGCCGGTCGTCCAGCGGGATGGTCTCGAAGGCGAAGTCCTTCTGGTCGGCGTGGCGCTTGACGATGAACTCGCGCGCCAGCTCCAGGATGGTCAGCGTGGCCAGCCCCAGGAAGTCGAACTTCACCAGGCCGATGGCCTCCACGTCGTCCTTGTCGTACTGGCTCACCGCCGAGGTGCTGCCGGGCTGCTGGTACAGCGGGCAGAAGTCGGTGATCTTGCCCGGCGCGATCAGCACGCCGCCGGCGTGCATGCCGATGTTGCGCACCAGGCCTTCGACGTTCATGGCCAGCTTCAGCAGCTCCGCCACTTCCTCCTCGGCCGCTTCGCGCTGCTCCAGCTCCGGCGCCTCCTGGCGCGCATAGATGACGTTGGACTCGGGCTTGTCCGGCACCTTGGCCAGCGTGACGGACTTGCCCGGCGGCGCCGGGATCAGCTTGGCGATGCTGTCCACGTGGCCGTAGCCCATGCCCAGCACGCGGCCCACGTCGCGCAGCGCGGCCTTGGCGGCCATGGTGCCGAAGGTGGCGATCTGGCTCACCGCCTCGCGGCCGTACTTGTCCTTGACGTACTCGATGACCCGGTCGCGGTTGCCCTGGCAGAAGTCGATGTCGAAGTCGGGCATCGACACGCGCTCGGGGTTCAGGAAGCGCTCGAACAGCAGGTTGTATTGCAGCGGGTCCAGGTCCGTGATCAGCAGCGCGTAGGCCACCAGCGAGCCCGCGCCGGAGCCCCGGCCCGGGCCCACCGGGCAGCCGTTCTCCTTGGCCCACTTGATGAAGTCCGACACGATGAGGAAGTAGCCCGGGAAGCCCATCTTCAGGATGGTCCCGATCTCGAACTCCAGCCGCTCCACGTAGCGCGGACGCTCCGCCTCCCGCTTGGCCTCGTCCGGGAACAGCAGCTTCAGCCGCCCCTCCAGGCCCTCGAAGGAAGCCTGCCGGAAGTAGTCGGCGATGGGCATGCGGCTGCCGTCGGGCAGCAGCGGCGTGGGGAAGTCCGGCAGCTGCGGCTTGCCCAGCACCAGGCTCAGGCTGCAGCGCCTGGCGATCTCGACGCTGTTCTCCAGCGCGCTGGGGATGTCGGCGAACAGCGCCTCCATCTGCGCCTGGGTCTTGAAGTACTGCTCGCGCGTGAAGCGCTTGACGCGGCGCGGGTTGCCCAGGGTCTCGCCTTCGGCGATGCACACGCGAGCCTCGTGGGCCTCGAAGTCCTCGGGCTCCAGGAACTGGATCGGGTGCGTGGCCACCACCGGCAGCTGCAGCTGCGCCGCGAGCTGCACCGCCGAGCGCACGTGCGCCTCGTTGCCGGGCAGCCCGGCGCGCTGCAGTTCCAGGTAGAAGCGCTGCGGGAACAGCGCCGCCAGGCGCTGCGCCGCGGCCTTGGCGCGGCGCGTGTCGCCGGCGGTGAGCGCCATGCCCACGCAGCCGCAGTCGGCGCCGGAAAGGACGATCAACCCGCCGCCGAGCTCCTGCAGCCATTCCCACTTCACCCAGGCCTGGGCGCGCTGGGTGTTGCGCGTCCAGGCGCGGGCCAGCAGCTCGCTGAGGTTGTGGTAGCCGCCGATGTCCTGTACCAGCAGCGCCAGGCGGCTGGCCTGGGTCTGGCCTTCCTCGGGCTCCATCCACACGTCCACGCCGACGACGGGCTTGAGGCCCTTCTTGCGGCACGTGTTGTAGAACTTGACCGCTCCGAAGAGGTTGTTCAGGTCGGTGATGCCCAGTGCCACCTGGCCGTCCTTGCGGGCGGCGGCTACGGCGTCGTCGATGCGGAGGGTGCCGTCGACGACGGAATATTCGGTATGAGTGCGCAGGTGAACGAAAGGCATCGCGGGATTTTACGGAGGGGGGCCTGACAGAATCCCGGCCGTGAATGCCGTTCTGAACATCTCCGCCTACAAGTTCCTCCACCTGCCCGACACGGGCGCGCTGCGCGAAACGCTCCACGCCGCAGCCTTGACACGGGGCCTCAAGGGCACCGTGCTCCTGGCCGAGGAAGGCATCAACCTGTTCCTGGCCGGCGCGCCGGAGGCGGTGCGCGGCTGGGTCGCGCAGCTTCAATCGGATGCGCGTTTTGCCGATATCGCCCCGAAGGAGAGCTTCAGCGACACGGTGCCCTTCCGGCGGCTGCTGGTGAAGGTGAAGCGGGAGATCATTCGCATGAACCATCCAGCCATCCGTCCCGCGCAGGGCCGCGCGCCGGCGCTGCCGGCGCCCACGCTGGCGCGCTGGCTCGAACAGGGCCACGACGACGACGGCCGCCCGGTGGTGATGCTGGACACGCGCAACGGTTTCGAAGTCGATGCCGGCGCCTTCGAGGACGCGGTCGACTGGCGGCTGAAGAAGTTCAGCGACTTCCCCGCCGCCCTGCACGCCCACCTCGAGCAGTTCCAGGACAAGACGGTGGTGAGCTACTGCACCGGCGGCATCCGCTGCGAGAAGGCGGCGCTGCTGATGCAGGAGGCGGGCCTGGAGCACGTGTGGCAGCTCGAAGGCGGCATCCTCAAGTATTTCGAGGAGACGCACGCCCCGCGCTGGCGCGGCGCCTGTTTCGTCTTCGACGAGCGCGAAGGACTCGCACCCGACCTGCAACCCGCGCCGGCCCGCTGACGATGGGCATACGGGCGGTGCTGGTACGGATGGTCGGCATGGTGCTGCTGGCCACCTCGCTGCTGGTGGCGGTGTCGCATGCGCCGGAGCGCCCGGCGCAGACACTGATGGAACGCTGGGGCGCGGCCCCCTCGCGCTTCATGGAGGTGGACGAGCGCGTGCTGCACCTGCGCGACGAGGGGCCGCTGCTGGATCCGCAGCCCCTGGTGCTGCTGCACGGCCTGGGCGGCAGCCTGCACGACTGGGAGGAGTGGACCCGGGCGCTGCGCAACACGCACCGCGTGATCCGCATCGACCTGCCGGGCAACGGCCTCTCGGACCCGGCCCGCGATGGCAACTACCGCAGCGAGGCCGATGCGCGGCGCGTGCTGGCACTGCTGGACCAGCTGGGCGTGGATCGCGTGCGCCTGGTCGGCCATGGCCATGGCGGCGAGGTGGCGGCGCAGATGGCGTTGCAGGCTCCCCGGCGCGTGGCGCGGCTGCTGCTGGTGTCCAGCGCGCCGCAGGACCCGGAGTCGCTGCCCCTGCCGCTGCGCCTGGTGCCCTCGCTGCCGCTGCCGCACTGGCTGGTGACCTCGATGCTGCCGCGCCTGCTGGTGAGCAGCACGCTGAATTGGCTCTACGCCCCGGGCGCGAAAGCGACCGCGGCGCAAGTGGACCGGCGCCAGGAGCTGCTGCAGCGCGAGGGCAACCGCTGGGCGCTGCTGCAACAGTGGCGCCAGCAGCTGGGCGAGCAGGAAAGCGAGGAGGTGTTCAGCCGGGTGAAAGTGCCCGTGCTGCTGCTGTGGGGCAACGAGGACAGCCTGACGCCGCTGGCCCAGGCGCAGTCGCTGCGCAGCAAGATCCCGGGCAGCCGGCTGCTGCTGCTCGCCGGCGTGGGCCACCTGCCGCAGGAAGAGGCACCGGCGCGCAGCCTGGCGGCGGCGCAGCCCTTCCTCGACGGGCAGGCAGCGGAAACGGGAACGCTCAGGCCCGCAGCGCCTTGAGCACCTCGGAGCGGAACTCGCGCTGGTACAGCACCCACAGCACGCCGGCCGTGGCGGCCATGAAGAACACCGGCGAGAAGAACCAGCCCACCACGGCGAATGCCATGTAGTAGGCGCGCAGGCCATCGTTGAAGGCCTCGGCCGCCAGCGCCATGACGTGGCCGGCGCGGTCGGCAAAGGCCTCGCGCTCGGCCGGGGCGCGCTCGCCCATGCCGGCGAAGACGTCCCGGTCCGGGGCCGCCCCGACCAGCAGCGCGCCGAAGCTGTACTGGCGCAGGCTCCACGTGAAGCGGAAGAAGGCGTGCACGAAGATGCCCGTGAGCAGCACCAGCTTGAGGTCGAAGATCAGCACGCTGGTGCGGGCGGCGAACGGGATCTCCTTGACCAGCTCCGCCACGCGCTCGGTCGTGGACAGCATGGCCAGCAGGCCGCCGATGATCAGGATGGTGGTGGAGGCGAAGAAGCTCGGCCCCGAGGACATGCTCTGCACCACCACGCCGTCGAGCACGCGGTTGTCGCGGAAGGTGGCCTGCAGCATCCACTGCCGGCGCACGCGGTTGCTGGTGGCCAGCAGCGAGCGCTCGGCAAAGCCTTGGCGCCGCGCGAAGGTGGCGTAGCCCACCCACCCGACCAGGAACCAGGCCAGCGCCAGCCAGTCCGGCCAGGGCAGCCCGTTCAGCAGGTTGATCAGATTTTTCATGAGGCGCCACTGTAGCGACGCCCCGGGGCGGGTCCGCGCCGGGCCGGCGGCCAGCCGATCAGGGCGCCAAGTCGAACACCAGCACCTCGGCGCCCTTCCCGGCGCACAGCTCGATGCGCGGCTCGTCGCGCAGCATCGCCGCATCGCCGGCACGCAGGCGCTGGCCGTTGAGCTCCACGCTGCCGCGTGCCACGTGCACGCAGCCGAGGCGGCCCTCCTCCAGCGCCAGCGTGGCGGACTCCTCGCCGTCGAAGCAGCCGGCGTGCAGCCGCGCGTCGGCATGCCAGCGCAGCGCGCCCTCCCGCGCCTCGGGCGCGGCCACCAGCGCCAGCCGGCCCCCCGTGCGCGCGGGGGGCCCCCCCAGCGGCGCGGA
>JAEYPG010000134.1 GCA_023410975.1 Pseudomonadota bacterium | reverse complement strand
GGCGCTTGGCACGTGATTACGAGCGACTGCAGTCCACGCTGGCGGGCATGCACTTGGTGGCCTACTCGTGCCTGATGCTGCCTCATGCCGTCAATGCCCATGAGCCGGGTGCCTAACAGGCTCTAGGCCTGCAGTCGTGGGCCCCGCACCACCTGAAAAGCTGCGGACCGTTGGCCCATCAGCCCTGCCTTCGCGCATTCCGCGTTCACAGCTCCCGCTGTGGTCTTCGACCGCAGCCACGTACGCGTGCCATGCGCGGCACACCGTGTCCCGGTGCTTCTCTCTCAAGTCTTTGACACGGTCCCGCGCTGCCACGACGCAGCTCTGAAACCGAAATGGAAGGCGAGCGCTTATTTGAAAGGCTCGTTTCTTGTCGAAAGTAACCGGACTTGCGCCAGGTTTATGAGCGCTGACAAACGGACTTCTTGGTGGCAATCTGATGCCTTATCAAAGACAAAAGTCAGTCGGTGCCAATATTTGTAAATGCTGGAAAAACATTGCAAATTATTGGCGCTCATATGCGCTATTCGATTGTGGGGTTGACCCTAAGTCATAACCAAACCAAATTGGCGCAGCGCTTTCTTGCGCAAGTGGTTTTGCTTTTTCACAAGGATGTACCGATGAAATATCGTGCAATTGCATGGGTGGCAGCCGCGCTATGTGTGCCATCTGCATACGCAGTCGACGTAAATTGGGATTCCCATGCCACGACTGAAACCCTGACTCGGAACGTCACGAAAAACGTCACGTTCATGGACGACGCCCGCTACCTGCTTACGCCGGCTCAGAGCGGCAACACTGGCGTGCAGGCGATTTTCCAGCTCAACAGCGGCACCATTGCCAACCTGAGGGTGGACTTCTACGGCGATTACTATGGTCCCGACAGATATCTCGGGTCCTTCACGCCGACGGGTGTGGCTGGGCAGCAGAGCTTCAGCTTCGAGCACATCACCGGCCGCAAGAAATATTATTATTTGATCACTGGAACCACGGGAGCCACCGGCGCCAACTACACGCTGACGTCGAATCTGGTGCCCGACTCCGTGTTCCACGCCGCCGTGGCGCCGGTGCCCGAGCCCTCGACCTACGCCATGTTCGCGCTGGGCGCGGTACTGCTGCCGGTGGCGCGCCGTCTGCGCCAGAAGCGCAGCGGCGGCAGCACGGCGACGGAGCCTAATCTCTCAGCGGCCTGTGCGGCGTAAGCCGAACACGGCGGCCACGCCCAGGAGCAGGTACAGCGCCAAGCTCCAGAACTCGTAAGGCACGCCGAACAAATCCACCGCCGCGTCGGCACAGCTGGCGCGCGGCTGGAAGATCTCGGGCAGCGAGGCGTCTAGGCCAAGCTGGGCAATGATCTTGTCAGCCAGTGTCAGGTTGCACGACGACGAGCTGGCTGCCACGAAATGCTGCCACAGGGCCGCGCCCACGCCCGACAACGCCAGCAGCACCGCCAGCACCAGCGCGGTGCTGCGCAGCCAGGCGGCCTGGGCCATCCAGGCCGCCAACGCTGCCACGGCGATCATTGCGAAGATCAGCCGCTGCAGCACGCACCACGGGCAGGGCTGCATGTCGAACACATGCTGCGACACCAGCGCGGCGCCGATGGCCGCCACGCTGGTGAGCGCAATCAGCGCCGGCACCAAGTCGCGGCGCGTGCCCGTGTCCATGCCTTGCGCCAGCGCCGGCCTCATTGCACTTCGGCGATGAGCTCGATTTCCACGCAGGCGCCCAGCGGCAGCTGCGCCACGCCGAAAGCGCTGCGTGCATGCGCACCGACTTCGTTGCCGAAGACTTCGCCCAACAGGTTGGAGCAGCCGTTGGTCACCAGGTGCTGCTCGGTGTACGTAGCCGTGCTGTTGACCAGGCTCAGCACCTTGACGATGCGCTTGATGCGCGAGAGGTCGCCCACCGCCGCCTGCAGCGTGCCCAACAGATCGATGGCTACCGCGCGCGCCGCAGCCACGCCTTCCTCGGTGCTCATGCCGCCGCCAAGCTGGCCAACCCAGGGTTTTCCATCTTTCTTGGCGATGTGGCCGGAGAGAAAGACCAGATTGCCGCTTTGTACAAAGGGCACGTAGGCGGCCGCGGGCACCGCCACCGGCGGCAGTGTGATGCCCAGCGCATTCAGACGGTCTTGGACAGAAGACATGGCGAGACCTGTTCGGGGGGTGGAAAAGGCGCGGCATCCTACACCGCCCCATTCACGGGACTGGCGGGGCTTGGGCCTGGGCGCCCTGGCCGTGTCCTGGTTGCTCGGCACCGCTGGGCAGCTCCGGCAGCCCGTGCTGTGGGCACCTGTGCTGGATGCGGCGCTGCTGGCGCTTGCGGCGCCGCTGCTGCTCTTGGCCTGGCGAGCGCGCCACGCGGCGGGCCGCGGGCTGCGTGTACTGGCCCTGTTGTCTGCCCTGGCCGCCGCGGCCGGCCTGGGCGCGGCCAACGCCAGCCTGCAGGCGCGCGAGCGGCTGGCCGACGCGCTGGCTCCCGGGCTGGAGCGCCAGCCGGTGGAACTCACCGGCGTGGTGGCGGAGCTGCCGCAGGACGGAGCCGAGGGCCTGCGCTTCGTGCTGGCGGTGGAGTCGGCGCGCGATGCCGCTGGCGCGCCGGCGGCCGTGCCG
>JAEYPG010000103.1 GCA_023410975.1 Pseudomonadota bacterium | reverse complement strand
TCGGCAACGAGCACGGGAGCGCATGCATCGGCTGGCCGCATCAGGAGCATGCGTCCTTCGGCCGCTGCGACGCTCACGAGCAACAGTGTCTCAATGGCAAAAGGCGTGGCGAACGACCCACTAGCGCTGCTGCACGTCGACCTGGACCGCTTCAGGCTGATCAACGATGCACTGGGACAGGCTGCGGGAGACCAGTTGCTGTGTGCCGTGGCCACTGCGTTGGGAGGCTCGGTACGTGAGGCCGACACGGTGGCGCGGCTTGGCGCGGATGAGTTCGCCGTGCTGCTCAAGGACGTGCAAACCGCCACGGATGTCGCCAGCATCGTCGGCAAGCTCACCGAGGCGGTGGGCCGATCCCAACGGCTCGACGGCCTGGAGGTCCGGCCATCGGCATCGATCGGCATTAGCTTGTTCCCCGACGACAGCGAGGACATCGAGATCGTGCGCCGCCAGGCCAGCGCCGCGATGCAGCATGCCAAGTCGCAAGGCGGCAACCGGTACCGCTTCTTCGCGCCGGAGATGAACGTGCACGTCGCTGCGCGCCTGTCGATGGAATCCGACCTGCGCCGTGCAATCGACGACGGGCAGCTGCTGGTGCATTACCAGCCTCAGGTGAGCCTGCACACGGGCGAGCTGACCGGTGCGGAGGCCCTGTTGCGCTGGAGGCATCCGGAGCTCGGCATGGTCTCGCCAGCGCGTTTCATACCGCTGGCCGAGGACACCGGCCTCATCGAGCCTTTGGGCGAATGGGTGCTGCGCGAGGTGTGCCGCCAGCTGCGCGCCTGGCTGGACGAAGGCCTCGATGTGCCGCCAGTGGCCGTCAACCTCTCGGTACGCCAATTCCGCCAGCCCACCCTGGTGAGCCAGGTCGAGCACGCATTGCAGGCCAATGCGCTGTCGCCCCGGAGCCTGGGGCTGGAGATCACGGAAAGTGCCGTGATGCACGATGTCGAGGCTGCCATCGCCACGGTGTGCCAGCTCAAGGCACTGGGCGTGGGACTTTCGCTCGACGATTTCGGCACGGGCTACTCCTCGCTGAGCTACCTCAAGCGGTTCCCGATCGACCATTTGAAGATTGACCGTTCGTTTGTCAACGACGTCACCGTCAATCCCGACGATGCCGCCATCTGCAAGGCAGTGATCGGCCTGGCACACAGCCTGGAGCTGCACGTGATTGCCGAAGGAGTGGAAACCGAAGCCCAGGCGCAGTACTTGAAACAGCAGCAGTGCGATGAGCTGCAGGGTTACCTGTTCAGCAAGCCGCTGCCTGCAGACGACTTCGCGCACTTGGTGAAGTCCAGCCGTACGCTGCCCTTGCTCTCCGCGGCGAAATTTTCGCCAGCGGGCTCAGCCGAGCGTTGAGCCAGGGCACTCCAACGGCGCGGCCCGCGAACTGACTGGTGTCATTCCAATGCGTGTTCGCTGGTGAAAGAATGGCTGGGTCTGCCATCACGGACACTGGGCCATGCCACGAACAGCCAGTGGTAGTGAAGTGCTGGAGCAGGCGCAACAGGCGCTGCGCGAAGCCAAGACGGTAGAGGAGTTGAGCCAAGCACAGGCCGTCGTGCTGCCGCTGCTGCTGGGCCTATCCATTGAGCAAACGGCTGCGGTGCTGGGGGTGTCGGTGGGCTGGGCCTGCCAACTGCGCCGGTGCTTCACCAGCGCAGGCCACTTGGTGCCACGCAAGCCTGCGCCAGCGCAAGGGGCCACGTGCCTATATGAACCGGGCCGAGGAAGCGGCGCTCCTGGCGCCGTTCATCGAACGCGCCAGCCAGGGGCATATCGTGGTACCTGGCTCGCAGGAGCTATTTTGCCCAAAGGAAGTGACGACGGTTGCTGTGGCAGACCGCTGTCACCACCCGCAAGGCTTGCCAAAGGCTCAAGCAGCGTCAGCGCCCAAGGTCCTTCGCGGTCTTGCCGGCAATGCCCCAGTTCTCTTTCGGCATGTCGTGCAGCCAGACACGCACGTTTTCGCGCGGCGCGTCGATAGCTTCGACGATGGCCTCGGTCACTTTCTGGATCAGCTGCCGCTTTTGCTCTTCCGTGCGGCCTTCGAGCAAGTAGATCTGTGCAAAAGGCATCCTGTACTCCTTTGTCGATGGGAGGCGTCAGGCCGTGGCAGACGCCACTGCTGCCTCTCCGACGCCCGGCTGTGCTTGCAAGGCGCGCTCGCGCGCCAGGGTCAGCGCCGTGTCCTCGATCATGTCTTCTTGGCCACCTACCATGCCACGCCGGCCGAGCTCGACCAGAATTTCGCGCGCCGGAATGGCGTATTTGGCGCTCGCGCGCTTGGCAAACAGCAAGAAGCTGGAGTACACGCCCGCATAGCCCAAGGTGAGCGCATCGCGATCCACACGGATGGGATGGTCCATGATCGGCACCACCAGGTCTTCGGCCACGTCTTGGATCCGCCACAGGTCCACGCCGGTGCAAATGCCCATGCGCTCGCACACCGCCACGAACACCTCCAACGGCGTGTTGCCCGCGCCTGCACCCAGCCCGGCGGCCGCGGCATCGATGCGTGTGGCACCAGCGCGCACGGCCGCCACGGAATTGGCGACACTCATGGCCAGGTTGTGGTGGCCGTGGAAGCCCAGCTCCGTCCCAGGCTTGAGCGCCTCGCGCACGGCGCCAAGGCGCGCCTGTACGTCCTCGGGCAGCATGTAGCCTGCGGAGTCGGTGACGTAGACGCAGTTGGCGCCGTAGCTCTCCATCAGCCGGGCCTGCTCGACGAGCTTTTCGGGGCTGGCCATGTGAGCCATCATCAGGAAGCCCACGGTATCCAGACCCAGCTTGCGCGACAGGCCGATGTGCTGCTCCGAGACATCGGCTTCGGTACAGTGAGTGGCCACCCGGACAGTGCCCACGCCAAGCCCGTGCGCCATGCGCAGGTGATCCACCGTCCCAATGCCCGGGATCAGCAGCGCCGAGACGCGGGCCTGCTTCATCAGCGGGATCACCGTGCCCAGGTATTCCTCGTCGCTGTTTGCCGGAAATCCGTAGTTGACGGAGGCCCCGCCCAGCCCGTCGCCATGCGTGACCTCGATCAGTGGCACGCCGGCGGCGTCCAGCCCCGTGGCAATGGCCTTCATCTGCTGCAGCGTCATCTGGTGACGCTTGGGATGCATGCCGTCGCGCAGCGTCATGTCGTGCAGCGTGACATGCGTGCCCTGAAAGGTTTTTTGCGTAGTCATCTTTATTGCTCCTGTCAGGCGGCCACGCTGGCGGTCGGCTCCAGCATCAGTTCGCCATTGAGGATCTTGCGGGCGAACATCTCGGCGGTCTGCGCCGCGGCGGCGGTCATGATGTCGAGGTTGCCGGCGTACTTGGGCAGGTAGTCACCCAGTCCTTCGACTTCCATGAAGACACTCACTCGACGGCCGTCGAACACCGGGCCGTTGACCAGCTTGTAGCCCGGCACGTATTGCTGCACGTCGGCGATCATGCGGTGAATGGATGCCGTGATGGCCTCCCGGTCGGGCTCGTCCTCGGTGAGGCAGTGCACCGTGTCGCGCATGATCAGTGCGGGCTCGGCCGGGTTGATGACGATGATGGCCTTGCCCTTCCTGGCGCCGCCCACCTTCTCCACGGCAGCCGCCGTCGTGCGCGTGAACTCGTCGATGTTCTTGCGCGTGCCCGGGCCCACCGAGCGACTGGAGACGGTAGCCACGATCTCGCCGTAGGCCACCGGCTGCACCCGGCTCACGGCCGCCATCATCGGGATGGTGGCCTGTCCGCCGCAGGTGACCATGTTGACATTCATCTCGCGCCGGCCCAGGTGCTCTCGCAGGTTCACCGGCGGTACGCAGTAGGGGCCGATTGCAGCCGGAGTGAGGTCGATCATCAGCACGCCCAGCTCGTTGAGCTTGCGCGAGTTCTCGGCGTGCACGTAGGCACTGGTGGCGTCGAAGGCGATCTGCACGCCGTCGGCCGCGACAAACGGCAGCAGTCCGTCCACCCCCTCGGACGTCGTCTTGAGGCCCATTTCGCGGGCGCGCTTGAGGCCGTCGGATTCAGGGTCGATGCCCACCATCCACACCGGCTCCAGCACTTGGCTGCGCTGCAGCTTCATCAACAGGTCGGTCCCGATGTTGCCCGGGCCGATCACTGCACAATTGATCTTTTTCATGGGAGTCCTTCGATTCAACGGGGGACTTCAGACGAAGCGCATGGACACGCTGCCCAGGTCCTGGAAGCGCACGCAGACGTGGTCCCCAGCCTGAACGGCGATGGCTTCAGTGACGCCACCGGTCATCACGAAGGTACCCGCGGGCAGCTCCTTCCCACGCGCGCCCAGGTGGTTGGCCAGCATCGCCACGGCCGCCAGCGGGTGTCCCAGCACGGCGGCACCGGCGGCCATGGAGACGATCTGTCCGTTTTTCTCCATCACCACGCCCAGCGTGCGCAGGTCGAGCTCGTCCACCGAGCGCATGCGCGTGCCCGCCACGAAGCGCGAGGCCGAGGTGTTGTCGGCCACCACGCTCTTGAGGTCGAACTTGAAGTCGCGGTAGCGGCTGTCGATGACTTCGACCGCCGGCAGCACGAAGTCCACCGCCGAGAGCACCTGGCCGATGTGGCAGCCCGGGCCGCGCAGCAGCGCCTTGGTGACGACACAGATCTCGGCCTCCACCTTCGGATGGATCAGGCCCGACGTTTTGATCTCGCCGCCGTCCGGGCGGCTCATGTAGTCGCTGACGAAGCCGAACACGGGCGAGTCCACGCCCATCTGCTTCATCTTGGCGAAGGAGGTGAGGCCTGCCTTGAGACCCACGGTGCGCTGGCCGCGTGCCTCCTTGCGGCGGCGGATCTCATCCTGCACCGCGTACGCGTCCTCCCAATCCATGGCAGGAAAGTCGTCGGTGATCTTGGTGACGTCGCGGGCTTCAAGCTCGGCGCTTTCGAGGTGGGCGGCAAGCTGTTCGATCGTCTGGCGGTCGAGTTGCATGGTGATGTCCTGCGGATTCGTTGTTCTCAGATGAAGCGCACCGAGCTGCTGCCCAGGCCGCCGACGCTGCAGCGCAGGGTGTCGCCAGGCAAGACCGGCACCAGCGGCGACTGCGAGCCGGAGAGGATGACTTCGCCCGCCTTGAGCGACAGACCCAGGCGTCCCAGCGTGTTGGCCAGCCATGCCACCGCATTGACGGGCGAGCCTTGTACCGAGGCACCGGCGCTGGTGCTCACGATCTCGCCGTTCTTCTCCAGCACCATGCCGGCCAGCGCCAGGTCGAGCTCGCGCGGGCTGCGCCGCGTGCCGCCCAGCGTCAGCACGCCGCAAGAGGCGTTGTCGGCCACCGTGTCCTCGATCTTGATCTTCCAGTCGAGGATGCGCGAATCGACGATCTCGAAGCACGGCATCACGCAATCGGTGGCGCGCAGCACGTCGGCCGCCGTCACGCCCGGACCGGTGAGGTCATGCTTGAGGATGAAGGCCACCTCAGCTTCGGCACGCGGCGCGATGAGCTTGGAGGTGTCTACCGGCTCACCCTCGTTGAACACCATGCCCGAGAGCAGGTGCCCGAAGTCGGGCTGGTTCACCCCAAGCATGTCCATCACGAGCTTGCTGGTCACGCCAATCTTCTTGCCGATCGTGACTTCTCCGGCGTCGAGCCGTCGCTGCACCATGCGCAACTGGATCTGGTAGGCATCCTCGATAGTGATGGCGCTTTCGCGTTCGGTCAGCGGAGCCACGGCTTCGCGCTGCAGCAGTGCCTGGTACAGCTCGTCGCCGTAGTGTTGGATGGTTTGGGCGTCCATGGTTGTGTGTCTTTCGTGGCGTGGCTCAGAGCTTGACCATCACGTTGCGCAGCTCGGTGTAGAACTCCAGCGAATGCACGCCGCCTTCGCGGCCGATACCGGAGGCCTTGGCGCCGCCAAAGGCGGTGCGCAGGTCGCGCAGGAACCAGCTGTTGATCCAGCACAGCCCCACCTCGATGGCCGCAGCCATGCGGTGCGCGGTCCCCAGGTTCTGCGTCCACACCGTCGTGGCCAACCCGTAGTCGGTGGCATTGGCCAGCGCGATGGCTTCTTCTTCCGTGTCGAAGGGCGCGATGTGGCAGCAGGGGCCGAATATTTCCTCACGGATCACGCTGGCGCTCTCGGGCAGGCCGGTCCAGATCGTGGGCTGCACCCAGTGGCCTTCTGCCAGCGCGCCGCTCATGGTCGGCACGCCGCCGCCGGTGACCACCGTCGCGCCCTCGGCCACGGCCTTTTCGTAGTAGGACAGCACCTTGCGCTTGTGCTCGGCCGAGATCAGCGGCCCCATGCCCACGCCAGGCAGCTCGGGCGGGCCGATCTTGAGTCCTTCGGCCTTCTCCTTGAGGGCCTGCACGAACTTGTCGAAGATTGGGCGCTGCACGTACACGCGCTCGGTGCCCAGGCACACCTGGCCGCAGTTCTCGAAGGCGCTGCGCGTGATGCCGGCCACGGCCTTGTCGAAGTCTGCGTCGGCGAAGACGATGCCCGCGTTCTTGCCGCCGAGCTCGAAGCTCACCGGGCGCACGCCCTTGGCAGCCGCGGCCATGATGGCCTCGCCGGTGCGCGTCTCGCCAGTGAAGGTAATGGCGTTGACGCCAGGGTGACGCGTGAGGAATTCGCCCGCCGAATTGGGTCCGAAGCCGTGCACCACGTTGTAGACGCCGTCGGGGACGCCCACGGACTTGAACACCTCGCCAAGCAGCGTGGCGGTCGCCGGCGTTTCCTCCGAAGGCTTGACCACGACGGTGTTGCCGCAGGCCAGGGCCGGTCCTACCTTCCAGGTCATGAGCAGCAGAGGCAGGTTCCACGGGCACACCACGGCCACCACGCCCACGGGTGTGCGCAACCCATAGCTCACGGCCTTGCCGCCGTCGGGCGTGGCCATCTCGAAACTCTCGGTGGGCACGTTCTTGACGATGTCGGCGAAGACCTTGAAATTGGCGGCGCCGCGCGGGATGTCGATGTGCGAGGCCAGCGAGCGCGGCTTGCCGGTGTCGGCGATCTCCGCCTCCAGGAACTCGTCCGAGCGGCGGTTGATCTCGTCGGCCACCGCGTGCAGCAGCTCCACCCGCTTGGCAACCGACATGCGGCCCCACTCGCCCTTGAGCGCCACACGGGCAGCCGATACCGCTGCATCCACCTCTGCCGAACCGGCTTCGTGCACCAGGCCGAGCACGCGGTTGTCCGCCGGTGCACGGTTCTCGAAGGTCTTGCCCGTGGCGACGAACTCGCCGCTGATGTAATTCAGGTACTGTTTCATGGAATCAAGTTGATACGTCAACTGCGTGGGGCCTGTGCATCGGTACGGTGGCGCACTAGGCTGCCAGCTGTTTCAAGCACAGCCCCTGCTGCTTCAGGCGGATGCGCCAGTCCTGTCCATCGCGCCGATGCACTGGGTACCGCGTGCGGACGTTCTCGTCATCGCGCAAGGGGCCCCCGGCAAGTAGGCGCAGCTCAGTCAAGCTTGAGATTGGCCGTGCGGATGGTTGTTGCCCACGACTGGGATTCGTTGCGGATCAGTTCAGCGAACGCAGGGCCGCCCACGGCAGGCGCCTCGTAGCCGATCGCACGGTAGCGCTCGACCACGTCTGGCGATGCAAGCACTTCGGCAACGTCAGCGGTGATCTTGTCGCGCACGGCCGCAGGGGCGCCTTTGGGCGCAAACAGGCCAGTCCAGCCGCTGACCTCGTAGCCGCGCAGGCTGGGCATTTCTCCCGTGGCCGGGACGTTGGGATAGAGCGGGTCGCGCTTCGCGGCAGCCAGGGTGATGAAGCGAATCCGGCCTGAGCGCTCCAGCGCGCCGGCGCTGGCAATGCTGGCCAGGGCCCAGTCGACTTCCTTGCTCGCCACCGCCGCATAGAGCTGGCCGAAGTCCCGATAAGGCACGTGCATCATCTCCACGCCCTTCATGTTCTGCAGGCGCAACGCACCCATATGGCCCGGGCTGCCGATGAACCAGGAGCCGTAGGTGATCTTGCCAGGCTTGGCCTTGGCCGCCGCGATGATGTCGTCGGCGGTCTTGAAGGGACTGTCTGCTGCCACCGCCAAGAAGAACGGCGTGCGCAGGATCATGTGCAGCGGTGCGAAGTCGCGCTCCACGTCATAGGGCAGCTTGCTGTAGGTGTGCTGGTGCGTGGTGGTGTGGTTGTTGTCCAGCTGCAGCAGGTCGTGCCCGTCGGTGCTGCCCTGCTTGAAGGCCGCCACCGCGATGAAGCCGTTGCCGCCCGCCTTGTTCTCGATCACCACGGGTTGCTCCCACTTCTTGGACAGCCGTTCGGCCACGATCCGCAGCGCGGCATCGGGGCCACTACCGGCTGGGAATGCCGTCGTGATTCTCACCGCACGTGAGGGGAAGGTCTGCGCCAGCGCGGGCGCTGCCAGTGCCAGGCCCAGGAGGCCGGCACCCAGGCCATGCAGGGTCGTTGCGAGCAGATTGCGACGCATATTCATGGTTTGTCTCCTTGCTTGTCGTTCCGATCTCATCATCAGGTGGCGAAGCGGGCTCGTAGGCCGCCTTCCCCACTATTCGCACCGGCTCATTCCAACTTCAAGTCGTCAGTGAAAGTTCACCGTTCGCCCTGAGCTTGTCGAAGGGCCTGTTGGCCGGTTGTGCCAGGGGCTTCGACAAGCTCAGCCCGAACGGGTTTTCTTTCAGTACCAA
>JAEYPG010000088.1 GCA_023410975.1 Pseudomonadota bacterium | reverse complement strand
GCCGGCGCCAGCGCGCGCATCGAGAACTACCTGGGCTTCCCCACCGGCATCTCGGGCCAGGCGCTGGCCGGGCGTGCCTTCGTGCAAGCCCAGAAGTTCGGCGCCCGCATGCTCATTCCGGCGCAGGCGACGCGGCTGGACTGCAACTGCACCGATGGCGGCGGCAGCGATGAGAACGCCGGACTGGCCATCGAGCTCTCCGATGGGCGGCGGCTGCACGCGCGCAGCGTCGTCATCGCCAGCGGCGCGCGCTACCGGCGGCCGGCCGTGCCGCGGCTGGCGGAGTTCGAGGGCCGGGGCATCTGGTACTGGGCCTCGCCGGTGGAGGCACGTACCTGCGCGCGGGCCGACGTGGCGCTGGTGGGCGGCGGCAACTCCGCGGGCCAGGCGGCCGTGTTCCTGTCGCAGCACGCGGCGCGGGTGTTCATGCTCGTGCGCGGCCCGGGGCTCGCGGCCAGCATGTCGCGCTACCTCATCGACCGCATCGACGCGACGCCCAACATCGAGCTGCTGACGCACGCCGAGGTGGTGCGCCTGGACGGTGGCGAAGGCGGCCTGGAGGCCGTCACCTGGCGCGACCGCCGCAACGGACAGGACAGCACCCACGCACTGCGGCACCTGTTCCTTTTCGTCGGCGCCGAGCCCGAAACCGAGTGGCTGCGCGACTGCGGCTTGGAACTGGACGCCCAAGGCTTCGTGCGCACCGGCCCGGCCGTGGCGCAGCCCCACGAGGGAAGCGCGCCGGCACCGCTGGAAACCAGCGTGCCGGGCGTGTTCGCGGTGGGCGACGTGCGCGCCGGCTCGGTCAAGCGCGTGGGGGCGGCCATCGGCGAGGGCGCGGCGGCGGTGGCGCAGATCCACCAGGCGCTCGCGGCACTGAAAGGCTGATGGCGCCTCCAGCCTGAATATCAAATGAACGGGGTATTGCCCTTATTGGCATTGCCAGCGGCATGAGCCTTGATTCCAGTTATTGAGGGCCAGTGGAGCAATTCCGTCATGCCCGCGCAGGCGGGCATGAAAGTATTCTTCAAGCCGGCCTCAAGGGCTGGTACCAAACCCAGACGTGGAAGGCCATTATCTGGGGATGAGCATGAAGGCTTCGATACTGTTGCGCCCATTCGGCAGTCCAAAGAAACCCGTGCCGACGATCACGCCGGCCTCGTTGATGGCATTGCCTTGCTCCAGCGCCTTCCAACCGGCCGCGAGCACCTCGGGGCGCCCATCCAGGCTGACGGCCGTCTTGCCGGTGTTGACCCACATGAGAGCCCGGTTGCGCGGGTCGGCGCCCTGGTCAAACCGGAATCCGGCCACGTCGCGGCGGTTGTTGATGCACAGCCCGGCGGTAGGCTGGTCATTCGACAGCGGCATCAGCGTGTAGCGGTTGTCGGCATAGATGAACGCCACCCGGCCGAACAGGAAGTCGGTGGCCCGGTACATGTAGCCGGCCACGTCGCCGCGCTCGTTGACGGCGGTGGGGACCACGCTCTCGTAGCCGGGCAGGGAGGGCATCAGCCGCGGCGCCTTGCCGCGGACCCAGCGCACGCCCTGCCGGACGCCGACGCCATCGACCACGACCTCGCGGAAACCCACGATGTCGCCTCGCTCGTTGAGGGCCGTGGCCCGCGCGCCGTAGCCGCCCCAGGTGCCCAGATCGAAAAGCTCATCGCCCCACCAGAGCACTGCGTGCGCGGCCCCGGGCGCAGCCTCGGAAAAGCCCACGATTTCGGAGCGGTCGTTGATACCGGCCGCCTCGCTGTTGCCGCCGCCCAGCGAGGGCAGCGTGCGCAGCTGCTCATGGCGCCAGCGGAAGGCCTGCGTGGCGCTGCCCTGCCGGAACCAGCCCGCGACCTCGACACGGCCGTTGACGCCGGTGGCCTCGCCAGGACCGTCTGTGTAGATCGGCTTGGGCATTCGGCCAGGAATGAACAGGGCCGGACGGTACGTGCCTTCAATATCGAAACTCACCGAGCCGGCCGCTTGGCCGTTGGCATTCACGGCCAAGGCTTCGCTGGAGCCGCCCTGGAACGTGCCCAGCCGCAGCACCTTGAAGGTCGGGAACTTGAAGGGCTTTTGACCGGCCCATTCCTGACCCAGGGATTCATCGGCGGCATGAACCGTTCTTATCAAGCCACAGCTCGCCAATGAAGTGGTGAATAAACGCCGCTTCATAAAACCTCCTCGCTAACGGGACCAATTCCGCAACCGCGAAGTCCAGCGTAACGAGGCACAGCCGGCATTTCACCCGTGAAACCTTGGACAGCTTGCTTTTCCCTTGATAAATCGCAATTTATGGAGATGAGGCGAAAACCGGCCGCCGGCTTCCTTACATGCCGGCGTGCCGGGGGCGGATATCAGCCGAACAGCTTGGCCGCCGTTTTGGCGACCAGCTCGCCCTGGAAGCGGGCGCCGTCGAGCTCGGTCTGCGAGGGCTGGCGCGAGCCGTCGCCACCGGCGATGGTGGTGGCGCCGTAGGGCGCACCGCCCACGACCTCGTCGAGCTTCATCTGGCCCTGGAAGCTGTACGGCAGCCCCACCACCACCATGCCGAAGTGCAGCAGGTTGGTGATGACGGAGAACAGCGTCGTCTCCTGCCCGCCGTGCTGCGTGGCGGTAGAGGTGAAGGCCGCGCCCACCTTGCCATTGAGCGCGCCGCGCGCCCACAGGCCGCCGGTCTGATCGAGGAAGGCCGCCATCTGCGAGGCCATGCGCCCGTAGCGTGTGGGGGTGCCCACGATGATGGCGTCGTACTGCTCCAGCTCGGCCACGGTGGCCACCGGCGCGTCCTGGTCCAGCTTGAAGCCGGCCTTGCGGCCGATTTCCTCAGGCACCGTCTCGGGCACGCGCTTGAGATCCACCGTCGCGCCGGCACCGCGCGCGCCCTCGGCCACGGCTTGCGCCATGCGCTCGATGTGTCCGTAGGTGGAGTAGTAGAGAACGAGAACCTTGGCCATCTGCAGCACTCCTTCGGAAGGATGCGCGGGCATCGCCGCCCGCGGGTTGTCAGCGCCGCCCCGGTGGACGGGCGCCGCTGCAGTGTGGTGCCCGAATCATGTGCGTGCGCCGGGCGGTTTTTGACGCTTGCATTCGAAGCCGTCGAATGCACCGGCCGGGCTCAGGCCTGCGCCGCCAGGCGCCGGCGCGTGACCCACAGGCCTTCGAGGCTGTAGAGCGCCAGCGCGGCCCAGATCAGCATGAAGCCGGCCAGCCGCTCGGCCTGGAAGGGCTCGTGGAACACCCAGATGCCAATGCCCATCTGCAGCGTGGGGCCGATGTACTGCAGCAGCCCCAGCGTGGCCAGTGGGATGCGCCGCGCGCCGGCGGCGAACAGCAGCAGCGGCACGGCAGTCACGGGGCCGGCGGCCAGCAGCCAGCCCAGGGTGGAGCCATCAGCATGCGCGAGCACGCTGTCGCCGTGCAACGTCCACAGCAGCAGCGCCGGCACCGCCAGCGGCGCCAGCAGCAGCGTCTCCGCCGCCAGCCCTTCCAGCGCGCCCAGCGGCGCCGTCTTGCGCATCAGCCCGTACAGGCCGAAGCTGCCGGCCAGCAGCAGCGCGATCCACGGCAGCTGCCCGGCCTGCCACGTCAGCCACGCCACGCCCAGCCCCGCAAGCGCGACGGCGCCCCACTGCGTCGGCCGCAGCCGCTCATGCAGGAAGGCAAAGCCCAGCAGCACGTACACCAGCGGGTTGATGAAGTAACCAAGGCTGGCGTCGATGACGTGGCCATGGTTGACGGCCCAGACGTAGACCAGCCAGTTGCCCGACAGCAGCAGCGCGCTGAGCAGCAGCAGCATCAGTTGCCGCGGCTGGCGCAGCACCGGCCACAGCGCGCCGAAGCGCCGCATCGCGGCCAGCACCAGCAACACGAACACCAGCGACCAGACGGTCCGGTGCAGCACGATCTCCATCGAGGAAACGGCCGCGACCTGGTGGAAATACAAAGGGAACAGGCCCCAGGCCACATAGGCCAGGGCCGCTTGAGCAACGCCGACATTCATTCAGGGGATTCTAGGCAGGGCATGCTGGTTGACCGCGGTCAGGGCCATCCGGTCCGTTCCGCCCATGCCGCCCGCTTCCCCATGCCTTCTCCCGCCGTCCGCCCCCTGAGCCTCCTGTGTGCCCTGGCGCTGGCGGGATGGCCCTGCGCGGCGCCGGCGGCGGGCAACGCGGACGCCGGCCAACGTGCCTTCAAGCGCTGCGCCTCCTGCCACCAGGTGGGACCCAGCGCGCGCGGCGGCTTCGGCCCCCAGCTCAACGCCCTGTTCGGCCGCCAGGCCGGTGCCACGCCGGACTTCAACTACTCCGCGGCGATGAAGGCCTCCGGCATCGTCTGGACCGATGCCACGCTGCGCGCCTTCCTCAAGTCGCCCGGCACCACCGTGCCGGGCAACAAGATGCGTTTCTGGGGCCTGGGCGACGACCGCCAGATCGACGACCTGCTGGCCTACCTGCGCCGGTTCCAGCCCTGAGCCACCCTCGCGGTGG
The DNA here is from genome assembly GCA_023410975.1 of Pseudomonadota bacterium. GTDB lineage: Bacteria > Pseudomonadota > Gammaproteobacteria > Burkholderiales > Burkholderiaceae_C > Azohydromonas. The sequence goes on along the minus strand of JAEYPG010000088.1, from coordinate 5,946 downwards.
CCGGCTCAGGCCAGCGCGCCGACCCGGCGCAGCAGCGCCTTCTCCAGCTCCAGCACCACCAGCAGCGCCACGCCCACCGCCACGATGCGCAGGCCCGCGTCCAGCCCCAGCGCCTCGGTGTGGAACAGCGCCTGCATGAACGGCGCGTAGGTGAACAGCAGCTGCAGCGCAAACACCCCGGCCACGGCCAGCAGCACCCGCGGCGTGCCGCGCACGCCCTGCACGGTGAAGGAGCGCGCCTTCAGGTAGCGCACGCTGAACAGGTAGAACACCTCCATGCACACCAGCGTGTTGACGGCCGCCGTGCGGGCGGCTTCCACGCCGGCGCCCTGCCCCCGCATCCACTCGAACATGCCGAAGACGCCGGCCAGGAACAGCGCCGACACCAGCACGATGCGCCAGACCAGGAAGCGCGACAGCAGCGGCTCGCCCACCGGCCGCGGCGGGCGGCGCATCACGCCGGCCTCGGTCGGCTCGAAGGCCAGCACCATGGCCAGCGCCACCGAGCTGACCATGTTCACCCACAGCACCTGCGCCGGCAGGATCGGCAGCGCCACGCCCAGCAGCACCGCCAGCAGCAGCGTCAGCGACTCGCCGCCGTTGATGGGCAGCAGGAAGGCGACGGTCTTCTTGAGGTTGTCGTAGACCGTGCGCCCTTCCTCCACCGCGTGCGCGATGGAGGCGAAGTTGTCGTCGGCCAGCACCATCGCGCCGGCCTGCTTGGCCGCCTCGGTGCCCTTCATGCCCATGGCCACGCCCACGTCGGCCTGCTTGAGCGCCGGCGCATCGTTGACGCCGTCACCGGTCATGGCCACCACCTCGCCGCTGGCCTGCAGCGCGCGCACCAGGCGCAGCTTGTGCTCGGGGCTGGCGCGGGCGAAGACGCGGGTGTCGGCCACCGCAAGGCGCAGCGCCGCGTCGTCCATGGCCTCGATCTCCGGCCCGGTGATCGCCTTCAGCCCCTCGCCCATGCCGAGCTGGGCCGCGATGGCGCTGGCCGTCACGCCATGGTCGCCGGTGATCATCACCACGCGGATGCCGGCCTCGGCGCAGCGCGTCACGGCCCGCTTCGCCTCCTCGCGCGGCGGGTCAATGATGGCCACCAGCCCCAGCAGCGTCAGGCCGCTGGCGATGTCGGCATGTTCCAGCGCCTCGCGCTCCGGCTCAAAGGTGCGCCACGCCAGCGCCAGCACGCGCCGGCCCGCGCGGGCCTGGGCCTCGACCTGCGCCTGCCACCACGCCGCATCCAGCGGCTCGTCCTGCCCCCGCACGCCCAGCTGCCGCTCGCACATCGCCAGCAAGCGCTCGGGCGCGCCCTTCACGAAGGCCTCGGCCGGCGCGCCGCCGCTCTCGCCGGCATGCAGCGTCGCCATGTAGCGGTACTCGGACTCGAAGGGAATCACCTCCAGCCGCGGCCTCTCGACGCGCAGCTCGGCAGGGTTCAGTCCCGCCTTCATGGCCAGCGTCAGCAGCGCGCCTTCCGTGGGGTCACCGGCCACCGTCCAGCGGCCCTCGCTCTCGTGCACGCTGGCGTCGTTGCACAGCGCCGCCGCCAGCGCCAAGCGCGCGGCGGCCGGCACGCGCTCGGCCAGGCGCAGCGGGTCCAGCGCCTCGCCGGCCACACGGAGGGCGCCCTGCGGCGCGTAGCCGCCGCCCTCGACCTCCAGCACCTGGCCGGCGCATAGGAGCTGCTGCACCGTCATTTCATTGCGCGTGAGCGTGCCGGTCTTGTCCGAGCAGATGGTCGTCACCGAGCCGAGCGCCTCGACCGCGGGCAGCCGCCGGATGACGGCGTGGCGGCGCGCCATGCGCTGCACGCCGATGGCCAGCGTGATGGTCAGGATCGCCGGCAGCCCTTCGGGAATGGCGGCCACGGCCAGGCCGACGGCGGCCATGAAGGTCTCGCCGGCCGGCATGCCGCGCACCAGCGTGCCGAAGCCGAACATCAGGACCGCGACGCCCAGGATCACGAAAGTGAGCTGCCGGCCGAAAACGCCCATCTTCTGCAGCAGCGGCGTGGTGCCCTCCTCGACGTCCGCCAGCATGCGGCCGATGCGGCCGATCTCGGTGTCGGCACCCGTGGCCACGACCACCGCGCGGGCCTGTCCCTGGGTGAGCAGCGTGCCGGCGTAGCCCATGCACTGGCGGTCGCCGATGGCCGCGTCGGCCGCCACCGGCTCGATGCGCTTGTCCACCGGCACCGACTCGCCGGTGAGCGCGGACTCGTCGATTCGGCAACCATGGGCCCGCAGCAGCCGCACGTCGGCAGGCAGGCTGTCGCCCGAGGCCAGCAGCACCACATCGCCGACGACCAGGTCGGCCGCCGCAACGTCGCGCTGGCGCCCGTCGCGCAGCACCACTGCATGCGGCGAGAGCAGATGGCGGATGGCCTGCAGCGCCTTCTCGGCCTTGCCCTCCTGCACGAAGCCGATGACGGCATTGAGCAGCACCACGGCCAGGATCACGGCGCTGTCCACCCAGTGCCCCATCAGGCCCGTGACCAGCGCCGACGCCATCAGAATCTGCAGCAGCAGGTTGTTGAACTGCCGCGCCAGGCGCTGCAGCACGCCCACGGGCGGTGCTTCGGGCAGGCGGTTGGGCCCGTATTGCTGCAGGCGCCGCGCGGCCTCGGCCTGGCTCAGGCCCTGCGGACCGGCCTCCAGCGCCGAGAGCACGGCCTCGGCATCGGCGGCATGCCAGGCACGGGCCCGCGCAGCCGCACTGGAACTGCCGGGCTCGCCCGTCAACGGGCTCTTCCCGGACGGTGTAACTCCGGGAGGTGCGCCCGTAACGGCGTCCGTCTCGGACAACTGCATAAGGTCTCCCGAGGCTTGCGGATCTCAGAAGCGTGAGTCGAAGCGCGCGGCAAAGTTGCGGCCGCCCACATTCAGATTGACTTGGCTCAAATCCGGACGGGAAACCCGACCATGCGGCCAGCGCTCAGACGCCGAAACCGCGGGCCCAGGCCGTCGGCCCTTCCTCGATGGCCCGGTTCAACGCGTAGGCGGCGCTGATCAGCGCGAGGTGCGTCAGCGCCTGCGGGAAGTTGCCCAGCTGCGCGCCGCTGGGGCCCAGTTCCTCGGCGTAGAGGCCGAGGTGGTTGGCGTAGGTGAGCATCTTCTCGAACAGCAGCCGCGCCTCTTCCACACGCCCACAGCGGGCCAGGCATTCGACGTACCAGAAGGAGCAGGGCGTGAACGCGCCTTCCTGGCCCTGCAGCCCGTCGATGTTGAGCTGGCCGTCGCCGCCGTCGGTGGTGGAGTAGCGCGCCACCAGGCCGTCGATGGCCAGCTCGTGGCGGATCGCCTCCAGCGTGGAGAGCCAGCGCGGGTCGGTCGGGCTGATGAACTGCACCATGGGCATGAGCAGCGCCACGGCATCGAGCGTGTCGCCGCCGCGGTGCTGCACGAAGGCCTGCTTCTGCGGGTGCCAGAACTCGTTGAAGATCTGCGAGGCGATGGCGTCGCGCGTCTCGTACCAAAGCTGCAGCGGCGCCGGGCGCGCGAAGCGGCGCGACATGCGCAGCGCGCGGTCCAGCGCCACCCAGCTCAGCAGCCGGCCGGAGAGAAAGTCGCGCCGCCCACCGCGCATCTCCCAGATGCCCTCCTCCGGCTGGTTCCAGTGCTCGCACCACCAGTCGATGCGCCGCGACAATGCCTGCCAAACGTCCACGGAGGCCGGCACGCCGTGGATGTCGGCCATGTAGATGGCGTCCACCAGCTCACCCAGGACGTCCAGCTGCAGCTGGCCCGCCGCCGCGTTGCCCACGCGCACCGGGCGCGAGCCGCGGTAGCCCGCCAGGTGCGTGAGCTCGAACTCCTCGCCCACGTGGCGGCCGTCCACCGCGTAGAGGATCTGCGGCGGCTCGCCGGCAAGCTGGTCCAGCATGCGTTCGTGCGCCCAGCCGATGAAGGCCTCCGCCTCGCCGGTGTAGCCCAGCCGCATGAGCGCGTAGACAGTGAAGGCCGCATCGCGGATCCAGCAGTAGCGGTAGTCCCAGTTGCGCTCGCCGCCCACGTGCTCGGGCAGCCCGAAGGTGGCCGCGCCGATGATGGCGCCGTGGTCGGCCGAGGACAGCAGCTTCAGGATCAGCGCCGAGCGCTGCACGATCTCGCGCCAGCGGCCGCGGTAGCTGGAGCGCTCGCTCCAGCCGCGCCAGAAAGCCATGGTCTCCTGGAAGGAGCTTTCGACGAAGGCTTCCAGCGGGCCCTCGCTGGGCCGCTCGTTGACGCACTCCAGCACCAGCGCGGCCTGCTCGCCCGGGCCCAACTCGATGAGGGCCTGCACGTCGCCGTCCTGCACCGTCAGGTCCACGCTGCTGCGCAGGCGCAGCGGACCGCGTACCGAGGCGTCGGCGAAGACAGCCATGCGGCCGCCGTCCTGCAGTTGCGCCGGCAGCATCGCGCGCGCGTAGTCGAAGCGCGGCGCGCACTGCACGCGCAACGACAGCCGCCCGCGCACGCACTGGATGCGCCGCACCAGCGCGCTGCGTGGCTGACCTTCAGTTGACAGCGGCATGTAGTCCGTGACCTCGGCCATGCCGAGCTGCGACATGAAGCGCGTGACCAGCACGTTGGTGTCGGGCAGGTACATCTGGCGCGTGCGCATGTCCCCGCCCACCGGGCGGATGGAGAAGCTGCCTCCACGGTCTGGATCCAGCAGCGACAAGAACACGCTGGGCGAGTCGAACCGTGGGAAACAAAAGAAGCTGACCGTGGCGTCGATGCCGATGAGAGCGGTTGTCCGCAGGTTGCCGACGACGCCGTGGGATTCGATGTCAGGGTAGTGCACGAGGACGGGTGGGCAAGCCTTGTTCCAGCGCGGCCAGGCTGGACATCGCACCGCCGGCATGCCAGCGCGCGGTACGGGCGGTGTGCCGCGCGCTGGCCGCACGGGCTGCTCCCGCCCCGGCGAGCCTGTTCCAGACGGCGGCAGCGATGTTTCATTTCTCAACAGCCGGCGCTTTGGAAGCTGGGCGATGGGCATCGGAACGCCGCTTGGTGCACCGTACGAACCCCAATACGGGCCGGAAAACGCACACCGGACGGGTTGATGGCACAGGCCTTGCGGAAAGGGGCGCCATTCATCCCAACCGAGGAGACATCCATGTCCAAGCGTGCCCTCGCTCAACTTCCCGCGCGTCTGACGGCGCTGATGGCTGGCCTGCTGGTGGCTGGCGCCGCCGTGGCCCATGGCGACGTCACCCCGCAGGCAGTGGACACCAAGGAGCTGCCGTCGCTGGGCGAGGCCTGGCGCGACCAGAACCCGTTCCGCGCCAACGACAAGGCCATCAAGATCGGCTCCTCGGCCTATAACCAGAACTGTGCCCGCTGCCACGGCCTGGAGGCCATCTCCGGTGGCATCGCACCGGACCTGCGCAAGCTCGACAACGAATGCGCCTCCCAGAAGATCGAGAACAAGAAAACCGCTTGCGTGAAGGACGTGGACGATTACTTCCTCAACACCGTGCGCCACGGCCGCACCCGCAACGGCGCCGTGTACATGCCGCCCTTCGAAGGCACGCTCAACCAGGAAGCGATCTGGTCGATCAAGGCCTACCTGGAGACCCGCCGCGAGAAGCCGCTGTAAAGCATGGACGCGGGCCCTGGCGGCCCGCCGTTGACGAGCCACCCTTCGGCATTCGGCGCCGTGCCGAAGGGTGGCTTGTTTCAAAGGAGAGAGTCCATGCTGATCGGAGTGCCGCTGGAGACGGCGGCGGGTGAAACCCGGGTCGCGGTCACCCCTGAGACCGCGAAGAAGCTCAAGGCGCAAGGGCACCAGCTCTTCGTGCAGTCCGGCGCCGGCGTGGCCGCCGCCGCGCCCGATGCGGCCTACGCCGCGGTGGGCGCCGAGATCGTGGACGCCAAAGCGGCCCTGGGCTGCGATCTCGTGCTCAAGGTGCGCTCGCCGTCCGCCGAGGAGCTTGCGCTCATGAAGCGCGGCACG
>JAEYPG010000627.1 GCA_023410975.1 Pseudomonadota bacterium | reverse complement strand
TTCTTGGAGCTGGAAACACCCCGTTCGGGCTGAACCTGTCGAAGCCCTGCGCCGACAACCGGGCGCCGGCCCTTCGACAAGCTCAGGGCGAACGGGATTTACTTCACTATCAAGGACGAACTGGAATGAGAACGGCCGGCAGCTTGTGAACATAGCCCAGATGGGCCGGACCGCCGCCGCGGCTCAGGGCTCGCGCAGCCCGCATCGAGTGCAAAGTTCACGCGGTGCAGGCAGCCTCCGGCGCAACCGCCTCAGCGCGGGCCCGGCTGGAACAGGCTCAGCCGAACCCGGTACGCCACGGACTCGCCTGGCGCGAGCCATGCCATGCCCTTGCCCCGCGGTTCGCCCCACAGCGGCCCGAACGGATCGGCCCAGTTGAGCTGCGGCTCCAGGACCACAAAGGCGCGGTCGGGCGGCGCGAAGGTCTGGATGGCGCTGATCTCCGGCGAGGACGAGGCCACCCGCAGACCGTAGCCCGCCCGCGGGTCGACGAGCTCCACCACGCTCTCTCCCGCCGGGGTCTTCTGCAGCTCCACGAAGCAGTCGTCCAGGTACAGCCCGCCCAGGGCCGCACCGCCTGGCGCCGAGAAGTCGTAGGGCGTGCCGGCCACGGGCAGCAGCCGTCCAGTGGGCAGCACCTCGTCGTAGTCGTTCACCTCCAGGCGCGTGCCTGCCGGCAGGTACAGTCGCGCCTGCTCGCGCGCCCCGCTGGGCAGCGCGAAATAGGGATGCCAGCCGATGCCCATCGGCTGAGCCTCATCGCCCACGTTCGTGGCGGTGATGCCGACCTCGAAGGCCGTGGCGCTCAACCGCAGCCACAGCTCGACATCCGTGTCCGAAGGCCAGCAGCCGCCGAAGTCCCCGGCACGGATCACGGCGCGCGCGGCGTCGCCGTCGATGCCGTTCACGTGCTCCAGTTCGTCCACCGCGCGGTCCAGGACCAGCCCGTGGATCGCGTACTGCTCGGCTCCCGGGGCCTGGCCCCCCCCATTGGCAAACAGGCGCCGACCCTGGCCGGCGATGGTGGTGTCCAGGGCGCGGTCCGCCGCCGAGAAGCGGCCGCGGATGCGGTTGGCGAAAGGCAGCAGGAAGGCGCCTCCGTACTTGAACGAGTTGTTGCCGCTGCGCCCGGGCGGCCCGGCATCGAGCGCGGCCCGCGCCTGCTCCAGCGGCGGCGCATGCAGCAGATCCACCTCGCCGCGCCCCGGCAGCGCGGCGCGCAGCTGCCACACCATCATGGCCCGCCCCGGCAACAGCTCGGCCCGGGTGAAGCGGGGCGCCTCGGCCCCCGCAGATGCTTCGGCGCCGCCGGGGCTGCGCAGGTGCAGCACGGCCAGCCCGTTCACGTCACTGGAATTGCCCACAGCCTCTCCTTCTTGGCAGCGTGACCCGAGCAGGTCGCGGGCAAGCGCAGTGCCGCGGGCAGGCCGGAGGTCGCCGGGGCACGCGCCCGGCGGTCGTAGCCGCCGCGTTCAGCCGAAGGAGGCGATGGCTTCGGCGCGGGTCTCGTGGATGCTGAAGACGCGGTGCATGCGCATGAGCTCAAACAGCGCGCGCACGGTGCGTGACATTTCGCACAGCCGGAAGTCGCCCTTGCGGCCGTTGAGCTGGCGCAGGCAGGAGATGAGCGCGCCCAGGCCCGAGCTGTCCACGAACTTCACGCCCGCCATGTCGAGCACGACGCGGGTGCGGTCCTGCATCAGGGACTGCACGGCGTCGCGGAACTCGCGCACGTTGCTGGCGTCGAGGTTGTCCTCGCGCAGTTCGATGACCAGCACGTCGTGGCCTTCGACTCGTCCGTTCAGTTCCATGGGGTAAAGGGATACTGCATTGATGAAGGGGCAGGCGCCGTCGCAAGCGCATGCGGACATTGTGACGCTCAGGCCAGAGTGACCCCCGCGGCCACGAGGCAGTCCCGCAGCCGCTCCAGCGCCTGCGCCAGGGCCGGGGCGTTGCCGGCCGCCGCGGCGTGCTCCCCCTCGCGTGCGGCTTGGCCCAGCGCATGCAGCCCGAAGCTGCCGGCCACGCCTGCGAGCTGGTGCAGCACGGCGGCCTGGGCGGCGGCATCGCGGGCCTCCTGGATGTCGCGCCAGCGCTGCGGCAATCCGGCCATGAAGCGCTGGCGCAGCCGCTCCAGCGCGGCCCGTACCGACGGCGGGGGCTCGGCCGCGTCAAGCAAGGACATGGCATCCCCGGCCGTGTTCCCAGTACGGCAGGATGTCCTTGGGCAGCGTCATGGGATCGAAGGGCTTGACGATCAGCCCCGTGGCGCCGTGCTGCAGCAACTGCTCCAGCTCGTCGGGCATGGCCTTGGCCGTCATGAACACCACCGGCACGCCGCGCATGCACGGCATCCCGCGCAGCGCGGCCAGGGTTTCAGGGCCGCTGAGGTCGGGCATCATCACGTCCAGCAGCACCAAGTCGGGCCGGAACGCTGGCGCCTGCTGCAGCGCGCTGCGCCCGCCGGGGCACATGCACACCTCGTAGCCGCCCACGGCGGCCAGGCTGAATTCCAGAATCATGCGGATGTCGGCGTCGTCCTCGACGCACATCACGCGGCGCAGCTCGCTCATCGCGTGCCTTCCTCCTGCTTGCTCTGTCTATGTACGCGGCACCGGCAGCGCCGCGGCCTCGTCCACCGGGAACCAGATGCTGAACGAGGCGCCACTGTCCACTTCGTCCGCGGCGATGCGCCCGCCCATGCGCTCCACGAGCATGCGCGTGATGTACAAGCCCAGCCCCGTACCACCCTGGGCACGGCGGTCGGTGCCATCGGCCTGCGAGAACTTCTCGAACATGCGCGCGCGAAAGCGCGGGTCAATGCCCGGGCCACGGTCGCGCACCGTCACGCGCGCACCCTGCGGCAAGGCGCAGAGTTGCACCTGCACCGTCTCGCCCGCTGGCGAATGCTTGATGGCGTTGGACAGCAGGTTGGCCATCACCTGCTGGAAGCGGTCGGCATCGAGCCGCACCTCCACGGCCGCAGCGTCAAGGGCATCCGCGGCGAGCTTGACGCCGGCGCGATCGGCATAGCCCTGGTTGGCCGTGAGCGCCTCGCGCAGCAGCGGCGCCAGCAGCTGCGGGCGCTGGTGCAGCACCAGCCGGTCGCCTTCGAGCTTGGTCAGGTCCAGGATGTCGTCGATGAGGCGGCTCAGCCGCGTGCCATTGCGCCGCGCCACGTCCAGCAGCGACAGCGCCGGCGCCGGCAGCGCGCCGGCAGCGCCGCCGGCCAACAGCCCCAGCGCGCCCAGCACCGAGGTCAACGGCGTGCGCAGCTCGTGGCTGACGGTGGCCAGGAATTCGTCCTTCATGCGCTCGACCTGGCGCTGCTCGGTGAGGTCGCGCAGCACCAGCGTGAAATGCACGCGCCCATGCTCGCGCCATTCGCTCAGGCCGACTTCGGCCTCGAACTCCTCGCCGCCGACGCGGCGCAGCCGGCACTCGCGCTGCGCCAGCAGCGCATTGAGCTCCATGCCGAAGATGGCGCGGCACGGCGCCCCGTTGTCCAGCGGCTCGCCGTACAGGTCCGCCAGCGTGCGCGCGGCACGGTTGAACTCCTCCACGCGGCCGGCCGCGTCCAGGGTCAGCACGGGGTCGAGGATGTTGTCGAGGATGTCGCTCTGGCGCTGCGCCAGCGAGGAGAGCTGTCCCTGCAGCGCCAGCACGTCGCCGTAGTGGCGCAGCTTGGCCTCCAACAGGCCCGGGCTCACCGGGCGCGCCAGGAAATCGTCCGCGCCGTTTTCCAGGGCGTGGATGAAATGCTCCTCGCCCTGCAGCGAGGAGGTCACGATCACCGGCATCCAACGCCCGCCGTCGAGCGCGCGCATGCGGCGCGTGACCTCGAAGCCGTCCATGTCGGGCATCAGCAGGTCGAGCAGCACCAGGTCCGGGCGGCAGTGCTGCAGCTGCGACAGCGCTGCCTCGCCGCTGTCGGCACCCACCGCCACGTGGCCCAGCGTCACCACCAGGTCGCACAGCGAACGGCGCGACTCGGCGATGTCGTCGACAACGAGGATCTGCAGCTGCATGGGAAATCAGGGACGTACGGGCAAAGCGGACCCGGCCAGTGGGCCAGGATGGGGCGGCATCCTAGGCGGCCCCGGCAGCGCGACGCCACGGCGGGCGCACATAAAGGCGATGTTTGACAAAGCTGTCACAACTCAGGGACGTACTTGGCCTCTAATGGCGCACATCGGTTGCAGGCCCGGTCACTGTCACTGAAGTGACGAAGCTCCCAACGGCTTGCAGCCCGTCACGCAGCTGGACGATTCCACCTGACGGGCTCACCCGCTTTCCTCCCTGGCGCCCAACGGCGCTTTCCCCGCCCGATGACCCGACGGTCATCGGGCGGCTTTTTCTGTCCCGCCCACGCCGGCCGGTCGCATCAGCCGCCCCGCATCCCGGCTCCCAGCCGCGCTGCGCCTAGCGCACCCCGGGTGCGCGCCATTCGATCCATATCAACAAGCGCCGTCGCGAACCTTGTCGCGATTGTTCGAATGCCCACATCCCGTGTGCGCGCTAAGCCTTTGATTTGATTGCACTTGTAGCCTGGCACGGCTCTGGCAATGGGAGGCCAACTTCCCGGCATCCCAGAGGCCCGTCATGTCCGACAGCACCGCATTCGTTCCGATCGAGGGACTGAAGAAAGGCCGCAAGGCGCTCAGCAAGGTCCATGAGGCTGCCGCCAGCGGTTGCGGCAGCACCGGTGGTTCGGGCAAGTCCAGCTGCGGCTCCTCCGCTGGCCCCGAGGACATGCCTCCGGAGATCTGGGACAAGATCAAGAACCACCCCTGCTACTCCGAAGAGGCCCACCACCACTACGCCCGCATGCATGTGGCCGTGGCCCCGGCCTGCAACATCCAGTGCAACTACTGCAATCGCAAGTACGACTGCTCCAACGAGTCGCGCCCCGGCGTCGTCAGCCAGAAGCTCACCCCTGAGCAGGCCGTCAAGAAGGTGTTGGCCGTGGCCAGCGAGATTCCGCAGATGACCGTGCTGGGCATCGCCGGCCCCGGCGACGCGCTGGCCAACCCCAAGAAGACCTTCGACACGTTCCGCATGCTCGCGGAGCAGGCCCCCGACATCAAGCTGTGCCTGTCCACCAACGGGCTGGCGCTGCCGGAGATGGTCGATGAGATCTGCAAATACAACATCGACCACGTCACGATCACCATCAACATGGTCGATCCGGCCGTCGGCGAGAAGATCTACCCCTGGATCTTCTGGAACCACAAGCGCGTCACCGGCTTCGAGGCCGCCCGCATCCTGCACGAGCAGCAGATGAAGGGGCTGGAGATGCTCACCGCGCGCGGCGTGCTCACCAAGATCAACTCCGTGCTGATCCCCGGCATCAACGATGAGCACCTGCTGGAGGTCAACCGCGAGGTCAAGAAGCGCGGCGCCTTCCTGCACAACATCATGCCGCTGATCTCCGAGCCCGAGCACGGCACCTGGTTCGGCCTAAACGGCCAGCGCGGCCCCAGCGCCCAGGAGCTCAAAGCCGTCCAGGATGCCTGCATGGGCGGCGCCAACCTCATGCGCCACTGCCGCCAGTGCCGCGCCGACGCCGTGGGCCTGCTCGGCGAGGACCGCTCCGACGAGTTCACGCTCGACAAGATCGAGCAGATGGAGATCGTCTACGACCTCGACAAGCGCCGCGCCTACCAGCAGTCCGTCGAGGCCGAGCGCCAGGCCCAGCACGAGGCCAAGGAGGCCGCGCTGGCCGCCAGCGCCCAGGACGACGGCGTCGATGCCGACATGCAAGTGCTCATCGCCGTGGCCACCGAGGGCCATGGCAAGGTCAACCAGCATTTCGGCCACGCCACCGAGTTCCAGATCTACGAGGTCTCCAGGGCCCAGGCCACCTTCGTCGGCCACCGCCGCGTGGACCTGTACTGCCAGGGCGGCTTCGGCGAGGACGAGCAGTTGTCCTCCATCGTCAGCGCAATCAACGACTGCCACGCCGTGCTGGTGTCCAAGATCGGTGCCTGCCCGCGCGACGAGCTCACAGCCGCCGGCATCGAGCCCGTGGACCAGTACGCGCACGAGTTCATCGAGAGGGCGGCCCTGTCCTGGTTCGCCGAGTACCGCCAGCGCATCGCGCGCGGCGACATCACCCACCAGCCGCGCGGAGACGCGCGCATCCGCCAGGGCGCCTACACGGGCGGCGCCGAAGCCGCGGCCTGACCTCCACCAGCCCCGTCATCCAAGCAGGAGCTACACCATGGCCTACAAGATCATCGCTTCCCAGTGCTCCGGCTGCTCGGCCTGCGAGCCCGAGTGCCCCAACACGGCCATCCGCGAGAAGGGCGGCACTTTCGTCATCGACCCGGCCAAGTGCACCGAGTGCGAAGGCCAGTACGACTCGCCGCAGTGCGTGGCCGTGTGCCCGGTGGACGGCTGCATCAAGAAGGTCTGAGGAGCAACCATGTACCCCCACGCTCACATTCGTTCGCTGCCCCCCGAGGGGGCGCAGGCCTCCCTTGGGGCGGCCCGGCAGGAGGCCTGACGATGATGCAACCCAACTTCACCGTGTCGCCCGCGGCATTGAAATTCATGCGCCGCATGGTGCGGTTTTCAGAGACGCCCACCGGCGGCTTTCGGTTGACGGTGGCGCCGGGCGGCTGCTCGGGCTACAGCGCCGAATTCAGCGTGGAAGCCACGCCACGCGACGGCGACGCCGAGCAGTCGGTGGAAGGCCTGCGCATGTTCCTGCCCGCCGAGAGCCGCCTGCTGCTCGATGGCGTGACCATCGACCACGTGGACACGCCGCTGCAAAGCGGCTTCACCTTCGCCAACGCCAAGGGCGGCGCCTGCGGCTGCAGCTCCAGCGGCGACGCGGTCACGCCGCCGGCCGAGGCCAGCGTGTCGCTGTCCTCCATCAAGCGGATGTGACGATGGACACGGCGGCCGACTTCGACACCGCGGTGCTGGGGCTGGCCATGCCGCCCGGCGTGGAGGAGGCGCTGGCCGAGGCCGGCCGCCGCCGCGCCGACCCCGTGGCAGCGATGGCTGCGCTCATGCGCGCTCAGGCCCTCGCGCCCGACCACCCGGCGGTATTGATCGCGCTGTACCGCCACCATTTCTTCGGCCACCGCCTGCATGCGGCGCGCGACATCGCGCGCCAGGCGCTGGTGGTCGGCGCGCGCGCGCTGCGGCTGCCCGCCGTGTGGCGCCACGTGAGGCCCGAGC
>JAEYPG010000066.1 GCA_023410975.1 Pseudomonadota bacterium | reverse complement strand
TGGTCGCCGACGGCCGCTTCCGCCACGACCTCTACTACCGCATCAACGTCATCGGCCTGCAGGTGCCGCCCCTGCGCGAACGCGACGGCGATCTCGCCCTGCTCTCCGACGCCGTGCTCGAGCGCCTTTCGCGCGCGATGAAGCGCCAGCCGCCGACGCTGGCGCCCGACGCCGTCGCCGCCCTCGAAACCTACCCCTTCCCCGGCAACGTGCGCGAGCTGGAGAACGTACTCGAGCGCGCGCTGGCCCTGGCCGACGGCAACACCATCCACGCCGACGACCTGCAGCTGCCCACCGGCAGCGGACTCCCGGGCCCGCAGCCGGTGCCGCCAGCCCCAGCGCCGTCGCCGGCGCATGCAAGCGTTCCGCCCCCCTCGCCCGTCGCCGCAGGCACCGCCGCCGACCCGCGCAGCCTCAACCCCTTCGACACCTCCAGCAGCGCCCTGCCCTCCTACATCGAGGAGATCGAACGCACCGCCATCCAGCAGGCCCTGCAGGAAAACCGCTACAACAAGACCAAGACCGCGGCCGCACTGGGGATCACCTTCCGGGCGCTGCGCTACAAGCTCAAGAAGCTCGGGATCGATTGAGCGAAGGGTTGTCTGGTTCACGCCGGCCCGAAGCGCCGGACCGGATCTTCCGATGTGACCCGTCCGTTCCGGCGGACCAGCGCGCTGGCATTGATGAGGTCGTCCGGCACGACCGCTACGCGAGCAGGGCGCGCCGAAGGGCGTCGACGTGCCCGCGCCGCACAGCGCAGCCCTTGGCGCCGACCTGAGAGCACTGTTCGCGGCCTCCGTGACCGCGGCGCATCCATCCGCGCTCCGGTGCCCGCCGCAGTCTCCAGCATGCATGTCGCACCTTGCGCTCAACAGGCGCACGGGCTGCCACAGCACCCTCCATCCGGCTACGCATCCAACGCATGACGAATCGCGTCACTTTTGGACGCATTCCGACCATGTGACTGGTTTGGCATTGCGCCACCGGTTTGTGACCTCCTCCACCCTTCCGACATTCCGTTCCTCAAGTTCCAGCTTGGCACGCAACCTGCGTTAATCTCCCCGCACGTGCACCGCTGCACGGCAAACCACTGGACCCGGCGCGACCGCAACAGCGGGACATGTGAAAGTCGACTTACCAAACCTAGGGGATACACATGAAGAAGATGCAGAAGGGCTTCACGCTCATCGAACTGATGATCGTCGTCGCGATCATCGCCATCCTGGCCGCCATCGCGCTGCCGGCGTACAACAACTATCGCGTGCGTTCGGCTGAAGGTGCGTGCCAGGCCGAGGCCAAGGCATACATGAACTCGGCGGTGGCAGGTCTGACCAGCGACATGCCCGTCGGCCCGTCGCCGGGTGTCGCCTGCGGCGCGCAGACGCTGGCTGACACCACGACCGGTAACACGACCACCTTTACCCCGAATTATCCGAGCGGTGTCTCCGCTGGCAGCAACGGCACCGGCACCACCACCTGCCAGAACGATTCGGCAACCTGCGTACTTGATCCGTCGCTGTAAAAGGAGCGCGCGATCTGATGCATCTGTCAGGCCCCTCTCCGGAGGGGCCTGATTGCTTCAGCCACCGTCGCTGCATGGATTAGATTCCCCCATACCTGATGCTTGGCATATAGTTCGCCCGACTGATGGTGCGGGCTCCTTCCTAGATTCATTGCCGACTGGAGCAGAACCTATGTCCATACGCCAGCGGGGATTCACACTCATCGAGCTGATGATTGTGGTCGCAATCATCGCCATCCTGGCGGCAATCGCATTGCCCGCATACAACGAGTTTCGCACTCGCTCTGCCGAGGGCGCGTGCCAAGCGGAAATGAAAAGCTACGCCAGCTTTTCGCTTGCTTTGCTCCAGAACAACGACGTGCCAGGCGCTGCGCCAAGGCGAGCCTGCACGCTCGCCGACGACGCGACCGCCCTAGGCGTCAACATCACCGGAACACCCCCACACTCGGGGCGAGTGACACTCTGTGACATGACCACAGGCAATTGCTCTTTGCAGCCGTGATCCGCCATGGGTTACTCCTATGTCGAACTGAAACCCACGGGTCCGACTTCCACCCTCCTCGCCGGCTCCAGGATTCGCAACACGCTTTCAATGGCGAGCAGTGGGCCGCTCGCCATACGTCATTCGCAAGGGCTGGGTTAGAGTCGCCCTGCGCCACCAACGAGACCACCCCATGAACGCAGTCGCCGCAGCCAATCTCGTCGGCATTACCGGCATTGCCCGGCGCCTGGTCATGGACGGGGCCCTGGACGAAGGGGCGGCGCGGGAGGCGTTGGACAAGGCCACGGCCGAGCGCAAGCCCATCGCTGCCTGGTTGCGCGAGCACAAGCTGGTGACCGCCGGCCAGATGGCCGCCGCCAACTCCATCGAGTTCGGCATGCCGGTGTTCGACCCGGCCACCATGGATGGCTCGATGAGCGCGGTGAAGCTGGTCAGCGAGGAGCTGCTGAACAAGCACCAGGTGCTGCCGCTGTACAAGCGCGGCGCCAAGCTGTTCGTCGGCACCTCGGATCCCACCAACAGCCATGCGCTGGACGAGCTCAAGTTCCACACCAACCTGGTGGTCGAGC
>JAEYPG010000061.1 GCA_023410975.1 Pseudomonadota bacterium | reverse complement strand
GGCCTGGGAGCTGCGGCTCACGGACGAGGAGCTGTGGGCGGTGGTGGCTTTCGTGGACCACATGGCCGAGCTCTCGCCCGCTGGCTACGCGCAGGCCATGGACCGGTCGCAGCCGCTGCAGTGCGCCGCCGCGGCCGTATGCGACGGCCGCCCCGATTGCCGGCCCGCGCCGACCGCCGACCTGCGCCCGCTGCAGCCGCGCGACGCGCAGGACCGGGCCAGGCTGGCGCTCACGCAATACGCCTGCGTCGCCTGCCACCGCATACCCGGCATCGTCGGCCCGGACACGCACGTGGGCCCGCCGCTGGAGGGCCTGGCGCGGCGCGAAGTCCTGGTCGGCGGCCTGCCCGCCACCGCCGACAACCTGGTGCGCTGGATTCGAGAGCCCCAGCGCATCGACCCGCACACCGCCATGCCGGACATGGGCGTGACGGAAGAGCATGCGCGGCTGATGGCGGGGTATCTGCTGCGGAGGCGGTGAGGGCGGGGCGGCCGGGGTGCCCCGGTATCGGGCTTGGTTCTTGCCGCCGGGCGCGCATGCAAGCGCAACGCAAAGCCATCCTCGCCGTTCTGAAGCGCTTCGGGCTGTGCCCGGGAGAGCCGTGCCATGGAAGCTGAACACCGCGCCCGGGCCATCGCCCAGCCTTCCGGCCGCCGCGTTGTGGCCGTCACCGGTGCGTCGGCCGGCATCGGCCGGGCCATCGCCCGGGAGTTCGGCCGCCATGGCTGGCGCGTGGCGCTGCTGGCGCGCGGCGAGGAGGGGCTGCAGGCGGCCCGCGCCGAGGTCGAGCGGCTGGGCGGCGAGGCGCTGTGTTTGCCGACCGACGTGAGTGACGAAGCGCAAGTGGAGGCTGCGGCCGATCGCGTGGAAGCCGAGTGGGGGCCCATCGACGTCTGGGTCAACAACGCGATGGCAACCATCTTCGCGCCGCTGCTGGAGGTCTCCACGGACGACTTCCGCCGCGCCACCGACGTCACTTACCTCGGCGCCGTCTGGGGCACGCGGGCCGCGCTGCGGCGCATGCGGCCGCGCGACGCCGGCACCATCGTGCAGGTGGGGTCGGCGCTGGCTTACCGCTCCATACCGCTGCAGGCGCCGTACTGCGGCGCCAAGGCGGCGCTGCGCGGCTTCACCGACTCGCTGCGCTGCGAGCTGGCGCACGACGGCAGCCGGGTGCACGTGACCATGGTGCAGCTCTCGGCCTTCAACACGCCGCAGTTCGACTGGGGCCGCACCACCCTGCCGCGCAGCCCGAGGCCGATGGGCAAGATCTTCCAGCCCGAGATCGCAGCGCGCGCGGTGTACTGGGCCGCGACGCACCGCCGCCGCGAGCTGTGGGTCGGCTGGCCCGCGGTGCAGGCCATCCTTGGCACGAAGGTGGTGCCGGGCCTGCTGGACCGGCTGCTGGGCGCCCGTGCCGTCGAGGGGCAGCTCAGCGACGAGGCGCTGCCGCCGGGGCGGCGCGACAACCTGTGGCAGCCGGTGCCCGGCGACCATGGCGCGCACGGCCGCTTCGACGCGCAGGCCACGGCGTACAGCGCGCAGGCGTGGATGACCACGCATCGCGGCACGCTGGCCGCCGCGGCGCTGGGGCTGCTGGCGGCGTGGTCCCTGGGGTCGCGGCGCAGGCGCTACTGAGCGGAAAAGGCGCTCCCTGGCTCCTGTTTGAAAGCGAAAGATCACCGTTCGCCCTGAGCTTGTCGAAGGGCCTGCTGGCCGGCTGTGCCGGGGGCTTCGACAGGCTCAGCCCGAACGGGTTTTCTTTACCAAGAGATTGGCTCAACCGTGCCGGTGCCCTTGCCGCACCACGCGCGTCACGTAGGCGACGATGCAAAGCACGAAGATGCCCGTGGACAGCGGGTTCATCCAGGCCGAGAGGCGCTCGTACCGGTCTTCGAGCAGGTAGCCCGCGCCCGCGAGCAGCGTGCACCACAGGCCGGAGCCCAGGGCCGTGAAGGCGGTGAATGTGAGCAGCGGCATGGCCGTGAGCCCGGCGGGCAGCGCCACGACGGTGCGCAGCGCCGGCACCAGCCGGCCGAGCACGAGCACGATGGGCCCGCGGCGCTTGAACCAGGCCTGGGCCCGGTCAATGTCCGCGGGCGACACCGTCAGCCAGCGGCCATGCTCACCCGCCAGGCGCTTGAGCCGCGCGCAGCCCAGCAGCCGACCGGCGGCATACCAGGGGTAGGCCCCCGCCACCGAGCCCGCGACGCCGGCCAGCACCACCAGCACCGGATTTCGGTCGCCCGTGGCGGCCAGGTAACCGGCGAAAGGCATGATCAGCTCGGAGGGCAGGGGCGGAAACAGGTTCTCGGCCAGCATCAGCGCCGCGATACCCAGGTAGCCGTGGTCCCTGATGAAACTGATCACCCATTCCGCCATGAAGCGCCTCCGCGTTGAGTTTCCGGGGTGTCGGGCAGCACCACGCGCGCGAGCCGCCCCGGGCGGCTCAGGGCAAGGAACGTGCGCCGAGGGACGTGGTGGCTCGTGTCCGCCGAACGCGTCGCGCGGTGCGGCAACGGCCGGTGTGCGGGTCCTGACTGCCCGCCGCGGCAACAACTCGCAACGCCGTCAAGGCGGCAGCGCTTAGCCTGCGGGCCTTCGAACTCACGGCGTCGGACACGCCGGTCTGGAACGGAATGTCCTCTTCAAAACTCGTCTCGATCTGGCAGCGCAGTGCGCGCCGGCAGGTGCGCACGCTGGCACGGGCCGGCGAGCAGGCCACGCGGCAGTGGGCCAAGGCCGTGGCCGCAGCGAACGCGCCGCCGCCGGGGCAGGGCGACTGGCTGCCGGGCATGACACTGGGGCCGGCCGGCGTTCGGCGCTGGCGCCTGTTCCGTCCCGCCGACGCGCGCCCGCGCCAGCGCCTGCCCATGCTGGTGATGCTGCATGGCTGCAGCCAGGACGCGCGCGAGTTCGCCCTGAGCACGGGCATGAACCGGATCGCCGCGCGCGAGGGCTTCCTGGTGCTCTACCCCGAGCAGGACCGCCGCGCCCATCCGCAAGGCTGCTGGAACTGGTACGACACCCGCAGCGGCCAGGCGCTGGCCGAGGCTGCCACGCTGGTGGCCGCCGTCGAGCAGGCGGTGCTGCTGTATGGCGCGGACCGCGGGCGGCTGGCAGTGGCGGGCCTGTCGGCCGGTGCCAGCATGGCGGCGCTGCTGGGTGTGCGGCAGCCGGGGCTGTTCCGCGCCGTCGCCATGCATTCCGGCGTGCCGCCGGGCGTGGCGCGCTCCTCGGGCACGGCGGTGCGCGCGATGCTGGGCCTCGGCCGTGCCGGCCCGGTACCGGTG